>CAYSGA010000014.1:0-16026 GCA_964430165.1 uncultured Eubacteriales bacterium | reverse complement strand
CGAAATTATTCGATCCTCGTTTCGCTCAGGGACGAACGGGCCGAAACAAAATACGCCGAAACGCTCAAGGCCGCCGGCCTGGTTCAGGACCCCGACGTCTTGGACACCTGGTTCAGTTCGGCTCTCTGGCCGATGTCGACCCTGGGCTGGCCCGACCCCGCGACGGCCGCCATCGACCCTGGCCAGCGACCGCTTTCGCCCGTCTCGCCCGGCGCGGGCGACTGCCTGAATTATTATTACCCCGGGTCCTGCCTCGTTACCGCCCGCGACATCATCACCCTCTGGGTCGCCCGGATGATGATCATGGGGCGTTATCTCCGCGGCGACGTCCCCTTTACCGCGAGTTTCATCCACGCCAACATCCAGGACGGCAAGGGCGAACGGATGTCCAAGAGCAAAGGGAACGGCATCGACCCCGAGGACATCATCGAAAAATACGGCACGGACGCGATGCGCTACGTCCTCTGCGACATGCAGACGGGGACCCAGGACATCCGCCTCCCGGTGCAGGCCGTTTCCCCGTTCACCGGCGAACTCGTCGACCTGGCCTCGGCCAGGCACGGCCGGTCGATCTTCACCTACATCGACCCGAAGTCGAGCAAGGAATTCGACGTCCTCGGGACCATGCCCGACCTCCCGGCGGCCAAGGTCATCAGCGAACGGTTCGAGATCGGCCGGGCCTTCTGCACCAAGCTCTGGAACGCGGCCCGGTTCATGTTCCAGAATCTCGGCGAACATGCGTTCACTCCGCTCGCTCCCGACCGGTTGGCCGCGGAGGACCGCTGGATCCTGTCCCGGCTTTCCAAGGTCGTCCGGAAAGTCGACGGGGAGCTCCACGCCTACAATCCCTCGGCCGCCGTCGGCGCCGCCCGCGATTTCTTCTGGGGCGAGCTCTGCGACTGGTACCTGGAAATCGTTAAGCCGCGGATGCGGGACGAACGAACGGCCCCCGTCGCCCGTTCCATTCTGGCCCTGGCTTTTGACCAGGTCCTGCGGCTTTTCCATCCCTTCGTCCCCTTTATCACCGAGGTGCTTTGGGAACGCCTAAACGCTCAATGCCCCGTCCGGGGAATCGCCGCGCCGGTTCCGACGCCCCCGCTTCTCATCGGGGCGCCGTGGCCCTCGCCGGTTCCGGCCTGGGAAGACGACGCGGTGGAAGCCGATTTTGCGATCGCCTCCAGCCTCGTCCGGGCGGTCCGCGACATGCGCGCCCGCCACGGTATCTCGCCGGCCCTGAAACTCGCCGTTTACGTCCGGACGACGGAAAAAGACGCCGGGGTTCTTGGCCGGCTCCGCCCCCTTGCCCTCCACATGGGCAACCTCAAATCGCTCGACGCCGGCCCGGCCGTTTCCCGGCCGGCCGATTCTTCCGTCCAGGTTATTGAAAACATGGAGATTTTCGTTCCCGGGCTTGTCGATCCGGTCAAGGAGCGCGAGCGGTTGACGGCCAAGCGGGCCAAGCTCCTCGAGGAAGCCGGGAAGATCGAGGCGAAACTCGGAAACGAAGGGTTCGTCGTCCGGGCCCCAGCCGACGTCGTCGAAAAGGAAAGACGGAAACTCGGCGAGTGCCGGTCCCAAATCGAGGCGCTCGACGCGGGCCTCCGGGAGATCGGATCATAGAAAAACGAGGACGCCGATGGACATAAGGGCGTTGTCCGGCCGGAACGAAATCGTTCTCCGGGTCCCCGAGGACGCCGATGTTTTCGTTTCGACCTATCCCGTCACGACGACGCCGGCGGTATCTCTCGTTTTGGACGCCGTCCGGGCCCCCCTCGGCGCCCCGCCGCTCCGCGAGGCGTTGGCCGCCCGCCGTCCGGAGGGAGTCGTCGTCGTCGTTTCCGACATCACCCGGCCCGTTCCCTACCGGGATTTTCTGGCGCCCCTCCTGGGGGAAATCGCCTCTGCCGGCATACCCAGGGACGACATTCTCGTCCTGATCGCCGCCGGGATGCACCGTCCAAGCACGGTCGAGGAACGCCGGGAGATGTTCGGAGAGGAAGTCGTCGACCGTTACCGGATCGAAGACCATCGGGCCGAGGACAACATCGAACTGGCTCCGGTCGGCGGCCGGAGTGCCTCGGGCGCGCCGATCCGGCTCAGCCGCCGGTTCGTCGAGGCCGGGTTCCGAATCGTGACGAGTCTCGTCGAACCGCATTTCATGGCCGGCTTTTCCGGAGGCCGGAAAAGCGTCTGTCCCGGTCTTTCCTCCCTGGACACGATCCGCAACTTCCACGGAGAAAAATTCCTGTCCGACCCGAAGGCGGCCAACACCGTCCTGGCCGGGAATCCGCTGCATGAGGAATCGCTCTCGGTCGCTCGGGCCGCCGGCGTCGATTTCACCCTCAACGTCGTCCTCGACAAAAATCGCCGACTCGTTCGGGCTTACGCCGGAGCGCTGGAACCCGCCCACGACGCCGCTTGCGAGTTCGTCCGGGCCTGCGCCGTCTGGCCGATCCGCCGTCCGGCCGACGTAGTTCTGACGTCCAGCGGCGGTCATCCGCTCGACGCGACGTTTTACCAATGCGTCAAGGGCTTCGTTTCCTGCCTTCCGGCCGTCCGGGAACGGGGAACGATCATCGCCTTCGGCGGCTGCGCCGAAGGATTGGGGAGCCGCGAATATGCCGAAATGTTGAGGAAATACGGGGGACGCTTCGACGATTTCCTGGCCGACATCAAGCGTCCCGGCGTTTTCACCAAAGACCAATGGGAACTGCAGATGCACGCCCGGGCCCTGGCCAGAGTCGGAACCCAAGGATTGCATTTCATTTCGGACGGCCTTCCGGCGGAAACGATGGAACTTTTGACGTTAACCGGCCACGCGGCCGCTCCCGGACGGCTCGGTCCCGCCGTTCAGGCCGTTCTGGACGACGTGCTCGCCCCCGGGATGTTGCTGGCCGTCTTTCCCGAAGGCCCCTACTGCGTTCCCGAACCCTGATCCATGCGCATTCTGATCGCGACCGACAGCTTCAAAGGGTCCCTTACGTCGACGGAAGCCGGGACGGCCGTCGCCGCGGGCCTTCGGGCGGGATTCGCCGAACTCGGAATCCGTGCCGAAATCGAGGTCGTCCCCGTGGCCGACGGCGGCGAAGGGACGATCGAGGCCTATGCCGCGGCCTGCGGCGGCGAAATCATTCCCGTGGCCTGTCCCGGTCCTCTCGGAGATTCCGTCGCGGCCGAGATTCTCGTCCTCCCCGGAGGAAAAACCGCGGCTATCGAGATGGCCGAGTCCTGCGGTCTAACGTTGGTCGCCAGACGAGAAAACGTCCTCCGCTCGGACACGTCCGGCCTCGGCCGGCAGATTCAGGCCGCCCTAGAACGACAACCGGAAAAAATTCTGATCGGCCTCGGCGGCTCGGCGACAAACGACTGGGGCGCGGGGATGGCGGCCGCGTTGGGGGTTCGTTTTCTCGACGGAGAAGGGCGAGTTCTTCAGCCGAACCCCAAGGCACTCTCCGGCCTTCGGACGATTGACGTAAGCAGGCTCGATCCGCGCCTCCGGGCCGTCCGGTTTGAAGCCCTGACGGACGTCGACAATCCACTGCTCGGTCCCCGTGGAGCGGCCGCAATTTTCGCCCCCCAAAAAGGCGCCGACGCCGAAGCCGTCCTTAAGCTCGAGGAAATCGGAGAACGGTTTGCCGATGTCGTCGAATCATCGCTCGGACGGCGATTTCGGGATCGTCCCGGATCGGGCGCGGCCGGAGGCCTCGGATTCGGCGCGACGGCTTTTCTCGGGGCGGAAATCCGTTCGGGAATCGAGTCGATAATCGAAGCGGCCGGATTGAAGGAGAAAGCCCGCGCGGCCGATCTCCTTGCCACCGGCGAAGGGCGCCTGGACGCCCAATCCCGGCACGGAAAAACAACCGCCGGAATCGCCGCGCTTGCCGGGGAAGCGGGTATTCCCTGCGTCGCCTTCTGCGGCTCGATCGCCGGCCCCGTTTCGGATTATGTTCCAGATATATTCGCGGCCGCATATGACATCCGCCCGACCGCAGCCTCGGTTGCGGATGCCATCGCCCACGGCGCGCATTACCTGGAAATCATCGCCCGCCGGTCGGCCCGGGAGCTCGTCCTGCTGGCCGTCCGGCCTTAACCTTCCACCCTCACCCTTTGGGCATCAGGACGGCGGTGACCGCAAAGGCGAGGGTCAGAAGGTGAAGACCTTGCCCTCGGGGAAGCTGCTTCGCCCCTGGATGTGACTTCCCGCACAAGGCCTTCCAGATTCACGGGCAAGCAAGGCGTGAGTTCAACGGGATCCGGGGGCTCCGTCAAGTTGACTTTGACTCAGCCCGGGCATAAGATTCCGGCAGGGGCGAGAGTCGTGTTAAAAGAAAAAACGAAGGAAGAAAAAGACAACGCGAGCCTGGCGGTGATCAGCGAGGGAGCCGCGATGGACGGCGTTCTGCGATCAACGGCCGTCATCCACCTGTGCGGTACGTTCCACGGCCTGATTATCGCCGAGAACGAACTGATCATCGCTCCCGGCGGAACGGTCAGGGCCAACGTCCGGGCCCGCAAAGCCGTCATCGCCGGCGATTTCCAGGGAGAAATGGCCGTTCAGGAGGACGTCGAGATCACCGAAACCGGGCGGTTCGCCGGCACGCTCTATCAACAAACTCCCAGCTTGGTCTTGGCCAAGGGCGGGCGGTTCGACGGCCGGAGCATATTCGTGGACAACATGGACGCCGTCGTCGCGAACTGGGAGTCTCATGGATCCTCTCTCCCCCAGGACGACCAGGCGCCCGCGAGGCCGAAAGACGTTAAAGCTAAGGACCATTCCGATTTGAAGATGACATAATCGAGGGACGGCGAAGCTAAATCACGGCCCGGCATTCAGGTCGGGAGGACGTCCGCACCGCCGGGCCGGAACCGGTAGCCCACGCCATAGACCGTCAGAATAAAACGAGGTTCGGCCGGGTCGTCCTCGATTTTCTGCCGCAGCTTGGCGATGTGCTGGTCCAGCGTCCTGGTCGTCCCTTCGTAGCGGACGCCCCAGATTTCGTCCAGCAGGGTGAACCGCTCCACCACTTCCCCGGCATGGGCGGCGAAGTACCGCAGCAACTCGATCTCCCGGGACGTCACGGGGAAGCGTTTCCCTTTTTTCGTCCCGATGAACGTCCTGGGATCAATCCGGACATCGTCGAACTCGATCGGGCTGGTGTCTTTTTTCCCCTCTTCCCGGGCCGCCGCCCGGCGGAGAGCCGCCCGGACCCGGGCCAGGAGTTCACCAATTCCGAACGGCTTGACGACGTAATCGTCCGCCCCCAGTTCCAGGCCGACGACCTTGTCCGTTTCCCGCCCCTTGGCCGTCAACATGACGATGGGCGTCAGGGCGTCCTTGAGCCGGATTTCCCGGCAGACGTCCAGGCCGCTTTTTTCAGGGATCATGACGTCCAGAAGGATCAGGGCCGGTTTTTCCGCCTGCCAGGCCCGAAGCGCCGTCTTGCCGTCCCGAGCTTTCCTGACGTCGAATCCCTCCCCGGCGAGAAGGTCCTCCAACCCGGTAAGGATGGCCGGGTCGTCCTCGACGATCAGAATTTTTTCTTTCATGCCGGCTCCTTCACCTCGGGCAGAAGAATCGTAAAAACGGACCCGCCGCCTTCACGGGGCCGGAATTCGACGTCCCCGCCGTGATCCCGGACGATTCGGCGGGCGATGGTCAGGCCCAGGCCGGAACCGGAGACAGGGGCCGAAAGCGACTGGTCGACCCGGTAGAATTCCCGAAAGATTTTTCCGGCCGCGGCCGGCGGGATGCCGAGCCCCCGGTCCAGGACGGCGACCCGGACGAACCCACCGACCCGCGACACCTCGACCTCGATGCGCTTATTCTCCGGAGAGTATTTTTCCGCGTTCGAAAGAAGGTTGAGAACCGCCTGGCCGAGAGCCTCCTCGTCGACGACGACAGCCGCCCCCCGGGAGGAATCGGCGAACGTCACCGTGAACCCGTCATGCTCCAACCGGACCCGTTCCTTGGAAACCATCGCCTCGACCCGCGGGCCGGCGGTCAGCCGGGTTTTGGCGTAAATCCGTTTCCCCTTTTCCATCTTGGAGAAATCGAGGACGTTGTTGATCAGCCGGGTCAGCCGTTCGGTTTCCGCGAGCATCAAGCCGAGATAGAACCGCTGTTTCTCAACGTCCGGCTGGCGGCCTTCCTTGAGCATTTCGGAAAACATCCGGATCGACGTCAGGGGTGTTTTGAGCTCGTGGGACACGTTGGTCACGAACGACGTTTTCTGCCGGGCCAGGATCATCTCGCTCCGGAGCGTACTCAGGATGACCAGGCCGGCCGCGGCGATGAGAACGCATAATCCCAGGATGGCGACCACCATCAGGAGGCGCGTTGATTTCACCCGGGCGGCCAGGGCCCCCGGGTCGGTCGGATAAGCGGCGGCTTCCCACCGCGGAAGGAGCTCGCTCACCTCGCGGGCGACGAGCGGCCGCCGCCAGTCCCGCGCTTCCTCCCCCTCGGGGGTCACAATGGGCCGCCCGTTTTCGTCAAGGACGGTCAAGATCCGGGCCGGGGAATAAGCCGCCGGCAAGCGGGCAAGCAGCCGGCCTTTAGCCGCTCCGTCCTCGACGAGGCAGCCGATGATCCGGCCGGAGGCCTCCCGCTTCCAGAAAAGGAGCGTCAGCTTGTCCTCGATGAAACGGGGAACGAAGCCGGAGTCCTTTCCGGACGTGATCTCGCTGAACTTGAGCAGGTCGGAAATGAAGATGGACTCCGGCCGGGACGCCGCGACATCTTTCGGCGACGCCGCGCCCGGCCTCACTGTCCGCGACCCGGTCTTCCGTCCCTGGCGGGTGGCTTCGTCGTAAACGCGTTTCCGGGCTTCGTCGCTTTGTTCGAATTCGGCCAGGGCTTGTTGGGCCATCCGGACGTCGGCGACTTCCGTTCGGCCGGCGCCTTTCTCTTTCCCGGCGCCCGCCGTTGCGGACGCGGATAAAGACACGTTCGCCGGTCGCCTCTCGGCGGCGGCCGGGGGAGTTTCCGCCAGAGCGTTTTCCGTCTTCTTCTCAAGAACGTCCGCCGGGAGACCGTCTCCTGGAGCGGCGTCGGGAACGGCAAGCTGTTTCTTGAAGGCCAGGGCCACATTCTCGTAGACCGGCGTGGGTTTCCGGTCCGTGACGAACTCCCGGTTCCAGTTGAGGAAGACCAGGTCGCCTTCGGCGAGAAAGGAATCGCGCGTCGGCCAGAGGATTTGAAAATCCGGCGAGAGAAGAAACGGGACGCCGACGAGCGACGACCCGTTTTTCCAGGCGGTCAGGGCCGGACGCGGGTCCGGCCCTGTTTCGGCCGGGGCCGTTGAGGCCAGTTCCTCGCGGAACCGTTGGAGCTCGTCCTGCATCAGGGATACGGCGTGGATGAGTTCCGCGTCCAGCGTGCCCTGGAGGCGCTTCTCGAGAAAAGCCTCCTCCCGGTCAATCGACCGCACGGCCAGAACGGCCAGGACGGCGCTCGGCAGGACAACGGCGGCGAAAAACAGAAGCCGCAAAGGTTTCGATTTCCCCCAAGCGTTCATGGCGGCTTATTATAACCCCATTTCCCGGATTGAAAAACCGGGAGGGCGACGGAATCGTCCTCCCGGAATTCTTCGAACCGGCTCAGCGAATCCCCCGATCAACGCTCCGGGCGCTTCGGGCGTTCTCGTCCCGGATGACTCTCAAGCGTTGTTCGCGTCCATTCCCCGTAACCGCTTTTTCTCCATCCTGGGCGAACGCCGCCAGGTGGATGGCGTCCCGATCGAGGACCAGCGCCTGGGCGGTGACCGTCGCACCAAGACAGGAATATTCCGTCCCCATGTCCAGGGCTTTTTTAGCCTGGTACGACTTGCCCGCGAGATCCTTGAGAAAATCGGCCGCCGCGGATTGAGGCAGGGCGATGTCGGGCCGGTCCGTCAAGGCGGACAGGGCCGAAGACCGGAGGATTTTCGGCCATTGAACGCGGAACATTTCGGGGTCCGCAAAAATATCCACGCTGACGACCTTCCCCGCAAGGCCGATCACCACCCCGATCGTATCCGTCATCAAGCGCGGAATCGCCGACATCTTCTTTTCGATCTCTTCGATTTTCGCCTTGTTCTCCGGGCGTTCATACGCGTCCTGGTACGCGCCGGTCGGCGAAGCCGCCCCGACCCGGGCGTTCTGCTCGGTGACGCGGTCCCAGATTTCCGATTGGGCGCCGCCGCTCTTTTCCATGGCTTTTGCCCGGAGTTCGAATGTCCCGATGTTCCCCTTGGTGGTGAACGCCGGCGTCACGGCCGTCCAGCGGCCATGTTCGACGCAGAAAACCGGGGCGACCAGGTTTTTCGTGCCGGGAGCGAGCAGAATGTCCGCGGCCAGGATGCGGTCCTGCTTGGCCCCGGTCAGGATTTCGCCGCCCATGAGAAAAAGGATCCTCGAGGAGAGGTTCGAAATCCGGACCTGCGGGACACGCCCGCCTTCGATCTCGGTGATTTCAATCCAGCCGTTTTTAACGGCTTCGCCCAAGCCGGCGAAGTCTTTGGGTTTCGGCCGGTCGAACCGGTAGATGGGGACGATCGAGAGACTCCGGTAAGCGACGGGCCGCCCGACCTCGAGCACCTTGATCAGCGCTGAAATGGGGCCGTTGTCGCCGGCGGCCTCCGGGGCCGCGATCACGACGCCGCCCAGGACCAGGGCCAGCGGAAGCACCCGGCGGACCTTTGCCACGATGACCTTGAACCGTTTTGTCTTCATGTTGTCTGTCTCCTTCGCCCTCACCATAAACGAAACGGCGGAGGAGTTTGTCACTCAATGGCAAAACGATTGTAAAAAAAACTCGAAGCCCGGCCGTTCGGATTTGTTGACACTCCCCGGGATTTTGGATAAGGTAAACGTCCCTCCAGGCAAAGGTGTCCTGGTTTTATTTTTAACGTTCTAACATCAACAAGATCGGTTCGCGGGTCGGACGACCGCCCCGAAAAAGGAGAGATCATGACGACTCAGAAGATCGTCTGGACGGAAACCGACGAAGCGCCGGCCCTGGCCACCTCCTCTCTGCTCCCGATCATCCAGGGGTTCACCAAGGGGACGGGCGTCTCCGTCGAAACGCGGGACATCTCGCTCGCCGGGCGGATCATCGCCAACTTCCCCGATTATTTGAAGGAGGACCAGAGAATCCCCGATTTCCTGGCCCAGTTGGGCGAGCTTACCGCCAGACCCGAAGCCAACATCATCAAGCTGCCGAACATCAGCGCCTCGATCCCCCAGCTTCAGGAGGCGATCCAGGAACTCCACTCCAAAGGTTATGCCCTTCCGGATTATCCCGAGCAGCCCAAAAACGACGCGGAAAAAGAGATCCAGGCACGGTACGCCAAGGTCCTGGGCAGCGCCGTGAACCCGGTGCTCCGCGAAGGAAACTCCGACCGGCGGGCCCCGCTTTCGGTCAAGAACTTCTCTAAAACCCACCCGCACAAGCTGGGCGCCTGGGAACCGGACTCCAAAGCCTGCGTCGTCCATATGACCGGCGGGGACTTCTACGGCAACGAGAAATCAGTCGTCAGCGAGAAGGACCGCGGTTTCCGGATCGAGCTCGTCGGCAAGGACGGCACGGTGAAGGTCCTCAAGGACGGGCTGACCGCCCTCCAGGACGAGATCCTTGACGGAACGTTCATGAGCAAGAAGGCCCTCCGGAAGTTTTATACCGAGAAGATCGAGGAGGCGAAAGCCCGGGGCCTGCTCCTGTCGCTGCATCTGAAGGCGACGATGATGAAGATCTCGGACCCGATCTTGTTCGGCCACGCCGTCGACGTCTTCTATCAAAAAGCCCTGGACAAGCACGCCGCGACACTTAAGGAACTCGGTGTCAACGTCAACAACGGGCTGGGCGACGTGTACGCGAAGATTCAGAGCCTGCCCGAAGCCAAGCGGGCGGAAATCGAGGCGGACATCAAGGCCGTGTATTCCGAACGCCCGGCCTTGGCGATGGTCGATTCGGACAAGGGCATCACCAACCTCCACGTCCCCAACGACATCATCGTCGACGCCTCCATGCCGGTGGTCATCCGCGAATCCGGGCAGATGTGGGGCCCGGACGGGAAACTCCACGAGACGATGGCCATGATCCCCGATCGGTGCTATTCGACGACCTACAAGGAGATCATCGAAAATTGCAAGAAGTTCGGCAGCTTCGATCCGGCCACCATGGGCGGCGTATCCAACGTGGGCCTCATGGCCCAGAAGGCGGAGGAATACGGTTCCCACCCGACGACGTTCGAGATTCCGTTCGACGGAGCCGTCCGCGTCGTGACCCCATGCGGCAAGACGCTCCTGGAGCACGAGGTCGAGGCGGGCGACGTCTGGAGAATGTCGCGGGCCAAGGACATCCCGATCCGGGATTGGGTCAAGCTGGCGGTGAAGAGAGCCCGGGCGACCGGCGCCCCGGCCGTCTTCTGGCTGGACAAGAACCGGGCTCACGACACTCAGGTCATCGCCAAGGTCGAGCAATATTTGAAAGACCACGACACGGCCGGCCTGGAAATCAAGATCCTGCCGCCGGTGGAAGCAATGCGCTATTCCCTGGAGCGAATCCGGAAGGGCCTGGACACGATTTCCGTGACCGGCAACGTCCTCCGTGATTATCTCACCGACCTCTTCCCGATTCTTGAAATCGGGACCAGCGCTAAAATGCTGTCGATCGTCCCGTTGCTGGCGGGCGGCGGATTGTTCGAGACAGGGGCAGGCGGCTCCGCTCCCAAGCACGTTCAGCAGTTCGTGAAGGAAGGGTATTTGCGCTGGGATTCGCTCGGAGAATTTTCGGCCTTCGCCGCCTCGCTCGAACACCTGAGCGGCGCTTTCCATAACGAAAAGGCCCGGGTTCTGGCCGAAACGCTCGACGAGGCCATCGCCAAGTTCCTGGACAACAACAAGTCCCCCGCCCGGAAGGTCGGCCAGATCGACAACCGGGGAAGCCACTTTTATCTCGCCTTGTATTGGGCCCAAGCCCTGGCCGCCCAGACCAAGGACAGGGAATTGCAGGCGCGGTTCGAAAAAATCGCCAAACAACTCGGTGAAAACGAGGCCAAAATCGCGGCTGAACTGCTCGGCGCCCAGGCCAAGCCCGTCGACATGGGCGGCTATTACCGACCGGACCGGAAAAAAGTCGGCGCGGCCATGCGGCCCAGCCCGACGCTGAACGCGATCATCGACGCGTTGTAACGAACCGGGTCTCTATTCCTTTGCTTGGGTAGAGATCGTGATCGGATGGTTTTAGGCATCGGCCAACCTCGAACGCGTTTGGTTTTCGGACTCAGAATCGGAGCGAAAGACAGGTCAAGCCGCCGTCCATCTTTCGCATCTCGCTTGTGTCGATTTCAATGATGGGCAGACCCAGGCCGGCGAATCGATCGCGAACCCCGGGGAATCCCGCGGGCATGAGAAGCGTCCCGTTGATCCACAACGTATTGGCGGCGTAATCGTCGCCCGGATCGAGGACGATCCGGTTGAATTCCCGGAAAATCCCTCCGCTTTCAAACCCGGCCGCGACGGCGAGGTTCCGACCGCCCAGGGTATTGACGAACGACTTCAAGTGGAGCCCTCCCTCGACCGGAACGGCCGTCCAGGAGTACCCGTGGGACGCGAGGATCCTTCCCAATTGCCGGGCTCCGTCCCCGTTGGTCCGCTCCGAAAGTCCGATAAAAAAGCGCCCTCCGGCAAACAGAACGTCTCCGCCGTCGAGCGTCCCCGGCGGCTCGATCCGGACGAGCGGCCGGTGCTTCGCCAGGGCCGGTTCGACGGCCGCGGTTTCGCCGCGACGGGACGGCGCTCCCGGGCGGGTGATCACGGCGACTTCGGGCGTGACGACCGCCGCGTCCTCGACGAAATAGGAATCCGGAAAGCCCGGGGCCTCGGGAAGAACGTCGACTTCGAGTCCAAGACGCCGGAGCGTCTCAACATAAGCGGAATGCTGGGCCGTTAAAAGGGAAAGATCCGGCCGGCCGAGCCCGGCCGTGGTTAAGCCCGCCGCCACGTCGGGGCCGGGAGTCCGGACGATCGCCCGGCGGAAGTTCGCGGGCATCGCCGATATTTGTTGTTTGCCCGAATTTTTTTCCACGGAATATCCCGTCCTTCCTTCCGGCATTCGGCCGAAAATCAGTCGACTTCGATGCGGCCTTTGAGATAAGCCCGGGCCTGGCCGGAAATTTCCACCCGGTCGCCGTTCAGACGCACCCGCAGGCGACCGCCCCGCCGGGAGAGTTGAAACGCGTCCATCTCCTTTTTCCCGAGTTTCGCCGCCCAATACGGCGTGAGGCTCGTATGGGCAGAACCCGTGACGGGATCCTCGTCGATGCCGACCCGGGGCCCGAAAAACCGGGAAACGAAATCGACGTCGTTTCCCCGGGCGGTCACGATGACCCCCCGGGCCTCGACCTCCGCCAATTTCCGAAAATCCGGTTTCATCGCCGAGATTTCCGCCTGTGTCTCGAAGACCGCCAGATAGTCCGTTTTTCCCAGGTAGACTTCCCGCGGACGGGCGCCGAGAGCCTCGCTCAGACCGGCCGGATCGGATCGGCCGGGAAATCCAAGGTCAGAAAATCTCCCGACCGGTAGACCCGAAGGAACCCGCTCCGCGAATCGAATTCGATCTCCCCGCCGGAATACCGATCGTAATGGAAGATGACGTACGCGGCCGCCAGCGTCGCATGGCCGCACAAATCCACTTCCACGGCCGGGGTGAACCAGCGGATCCGGAAGCGGTCCCCGGACCGGACATAAAACGCCGTTTCGGCCAGGTTGTTCTCCATGGCGATTTTCTGCATGAGCTCGTCCGGAAGCCAGGCTTCAAGCGGACAGACCGCGGCCGGATTGCCGCGGAACAGCTCGGACGTGAACGCGTCGATTTGATAAAGGCGGAGGGTCATCGGCCGATTTTCGGGTCTCAACGATAGACGCCGGCGGCGTCCCATTTTTTGATCGCGTCCAAAATCCGTTCGGCCACGCGGTCGTTGACCTTGCGGAAGTACTCTTTCGCCTGGACCGGGTCGAACGTCGGGTATCCCTGGCCTTTTTCATAGAGGAGAATCGACGTCGTCACCGGATGGGCATAGAAAGACCCGGACGGGGCCGCCAGCGGCGCGGCCATTTCCGGAGTGTACCGTTCGGGATGGATATGCTCCGGGACGATCGCCTGCATATAGGCGGTTTCATTGTTACCGGCATGGCCGCCGTTCTGCTTGAACACGGCCTTGGTAATGTCGTCGGCTAGCGTCCACCAGTTGACGAGGAAAATCCGGACCCGGTATTCGTTCGAGACCCGGCCGGCGACTTCGTTCAGGACGGTCGTGTTGCCGCCGTGGCCGTTGAGGATGATGATGTTTTGAAAACCCTGGGCCGCGAGATTGGCGAGAATGTCCCCGGCAAAGAGGGCGTAGGCTTCCCTGGAAATCGAAACCGCGCCGGGATAGGCCTTCATGTCCCCCGTCATCCCGTAGTTCAACGTCGGGGCGATCAGCGCGCCGACCCGTTCGGCGATGTCCCCGGCCATCGCCTCGGGAGCGAGGCTGTCGGTCCCGTTGGGAATCACGCCGTGCGGCTCGAGCGATCCGGTCGGGAGAAGAACGGTCTTGATTTTGGCCGGGACGAGTTCCCCAAACTCCTGCCAGCAGAGGAGATTCATCTCCCGGGTGGTCGGGGATTTCGCCGGTGTTTGGGAAAAAACGGATCCTGTCAACAAAAGAACGGCCGCCGGAAATGTCAATATTTTTTTCATGGGTCTGACCTCCAACCAAGTTTTTATTTTATCGTATTTTTACGCGAATCCGAAGCCCCGCGTGCATTCATCCTGAGGAATTCCCGCGCCCTGGATGCGAAACGCCGGCCGACAACTTTTCGCAGGTTTCATACGTATTTATACTTGAAGCCGTTGCCCGGGAAATGCCGATTCCTCGGGCCGGGGAACTTCCGGCCGTTTGATTTCGTTGGTCATAGGGACGGGAGGCCCCGGGACGGCCTTAAAGCGAGGAAAACAAGGAGACCGGAGATGAAAATAAATCCTTTCAGAACCTTCCTTTTTGTAGCCCTCACCCTACCGGCCGCCCTCTCGGCGGCGGAGAAAAAATCATCCCCGGCCCCCGCCCCGGAACAAAAAGTCGTCCAGGCCATCCGCCTCGAGGAACCGGTCACCATCGACGGCCTCCTCGGGGAAAACGCCTGGAAACGCGAGGGAGCCGGCGGCTTCACCCAGAACGACCCGCAGGACGGACAACCGGCAACGGAACAGACCGAAGTCTGGGTGGCCTACGACGAAAAAGCCCTCTACGTGGCCGCCCGTTGCCGGGACTCCGAACCGGATAAAATCACGAGCCGTCTCGGCCGGCGGGACTCCCGAGTGGAATCGGACTGGTTTTACTTCGCCGTCGACCCCTACTACGACAAGCGTTCGGGATACCTCTTTTGCGTGAATCCGGCCGGGTCGATCATGGACCTCACCCTCTCCAACGACGTCAACGACGACAGCTCCTGGGACGGGGTCTGGGAATCCAAGGCCGCTGTCGTCGCCGACGGCTGGAATGTGGAGATGCGGATTCCCTTCAACCAGATCCGGTTTTCCCGGATGGACGATTACGTCTGGGGCGTCAATTTTCGCCGGATCATCCAGCGGAAAAACGAAAAAGCGTCTTTTTCCTGGTCGCCGAAAAGCGAAGCGGCTTTCGTCTCCAAGTTCGCCCGGATGGAGGGCCTGCGCGGAATCACGCCGGGCGTCTACATGGAATTCACTCCGTACGTCACGGGCCAGGCCCAGTTCCGTCCGGCCGAGGAGGGGAATCCCTTCGAGACGGGACGCACGACCGCCGGGAACGCCGGGTTCGACCTCAAGGTCGGATTGAAAAGCAACCTGACCCTCGACGCCTCCATGAATCCCGATTTCGGCCAGGTCGAGGTCGACCCGGCCGTCGTCAACCTCTCGGCCTACGAGACGTATTACGAGGAAAAGCGACCCTTCTTCATCGAAGGCGCGTCGCTTTTCAACGGCTTCGGCCGGGGCGGGGTCTATTTCAACGCCAACATCAACTGGCCCAACCCGCAGCTCTTCTACAGCCGCCGGATCGGCCGGGAGCCGCAGGGATACGCCACGCAGGACGGATATGTTTCCATGCCCGACCGTTCGACGATCCTCGGCGCGGCCAAGCTCACCGGAAAACTCGCCGGCTGGAACGTCGGCTTCATTAACGCCCTGACCGCGCGGGAATACGCCGACGTCGACTTTTTCGGTCTGAGATCCCGGGAGGAAGTCGAGCCGTTGTCCTATTACGGCGTTTTCCGCATCCAGAAAGACATCGACGACGGCCGCCACGGGATCGGGCTTATGGCGACCGGCGTCGCCTGCGACGTCGACAATCCGACGCTCGACGGGATTCTCAATAAAAACGCCTTCAGCCTGGCCTTGGACGGATGGTCGTTCCTCGACGCGAAGAAGAACTGGGTCATCGGCGGCTGGATCGGCGGGACCCGGCTCGAGGGAAGCGTGGAGAACATCCTCCGCGTCCAGAACTCCTCGATCCACTATTTCCAGCGTCCGGACGCGACCCACGTCGAAGTGGACCCGTCGGCGACCTCCCTCTCCGGATGGGGCGGCCGTCTCAACTTCGCCAAACAAAACGGCAAAGTGATTGTCCTTTCTTCCCTTGGTGTGCTGTCGCCCGGGTTCAACCCCAATGACGCAGGTTACCAATACGGAAGTTCCGACGTCATCAACCTCTCGATCATCCCCGGGCTCAACTACACCGAGCCCGGGAAGATTTTCCAGCAGGTTCTGGTCGGGGCCGGGGGATTCGCCAATTGGGACTTCGGCGGCAACAACGTCGGAAAAGGCGGGATTATCCTGGCCGAGGGCATGTTCACCAATTTCTGGTATTTTTCCGCGCAGATTTTCGGCGCGGCCGGGTCGTTGAACAACCGGCAGACCCGGGGTGGCCCGATGACCTGGCTGCCCGCCGCGGCCAGCGGGAGTTTATTTTTAACCACGGATGGCCGGAAACCGGTCGTCCTGGAGGGAAACGGGTCGGTCTCCGA
>CAYSGA010000013.1:0-16295 GCA_964430165.1 uncultured Eubacteriales bacterium | reverse complement strand
AGATCGAGTTCGCCGGCATGCCCGAGGGCCAGCCGAATATCTGCAGCTACGCGGCCAAGTGGCTGACGGAAGACGTCCTGTTCCGGGCGACGCCGCCGCGGTGCCCGGCCCAGATCGACGAGTCGCTCCGGGCCCTGCTCCAGGAGACCGCGGTCAAGGCTTTTGCCGCCTGCGAATGCCGCGATTACGCCCGGGTGGATTTTCGGGTGGACAAAAAAGGCCGGCCGTTCATCCTGGAAGTCAATCCCAATCCCGACATCAGCTTGAACGCCGGGTACGCCCGGGCGCTGAACGCGGCCGGGGTCGAATACAAGAATTTTTGGAAACAAATGATCGAAAAAGTCATGCTTCGGAGAGACAAAATATGATCCGTCCCATGACTCCCGCCGACCGGCCGGCCGTCCTGGCCCTCATCGAGGCGACGGGATTTTTCCGCCCGGACGAAATTCGGGTCGCCGAGGAATTGATTGATATCACCTTCGGCCGGCCGGACCAGAAGGACTACGAAATCGTCGTCGCGACGGATGAGAAGGGCACGGTCGCCGGTTACCTGACCTACGGCCCGACGCCCCTCACCCAAGGCACGTACGACCTGTACTGGATGGCCGTCGACCCGGGGACCCAGGGCCGCGGGGTCGGCCGGACCCTGGTCGAGTGGCTCGAGGATTACGTCCGCCGGGCCGGCGGACGCCTGATCGTGATCGAAACGTCGTCGACCGAGAAATATGAACCGACGCGCAGGTTTTACCTGGGCTTGAAATACACCGAGACCGCCCGGATCCCCGATTTTTACGGGCCCGGCGACGGCCGCGTGATTTACATGAAGCGAGTGAGCTGAAGGAGAACGGACCATGGATGATTGGTCGCAAATTGCAAGGGAAAGCCTCCGGACGGCCGAACAGGTCGCCTGCGCGTTCGACCTGGATGTTGCGGAAGTCCGCAAGATTTCCCGTCATTTCAAAACCCTGATCACGCCGTACTATGCCGGCCTGATCAAGAGGAAGGGCGACCCGATTTACCGCCAGGTCGTCCCGGACCTGGCCGAACTGGTCGAAAACAGCGGGGTTTCCGACCCCCTGGCGGAAGATCACGATTCTCCCGTCCCCAGCATCGTCCACCGCTATCCCGACCGCCTGCTCTTTCTCGTCTCACACCGTTGCGCCTCGTATTGCCGGTTCTGCACCCGCAAGCGCAAGGTCGGCGACCCGGGCAAGATCCATCCGCGCTCCATCGAGGAAGGCCTCGACTATATCCGGGCCCACGAGGAAATCCGGGACGTGATCATTTCCGGCGGTGACCCGTTGATGTTGAGCGACGCCCGCCTCGAATACATTTTGACCCGGTTGCGGGCCATCCCCCACCTGGAAATCCTCCGGATCGGGACCCGCGTTCCGTGTTTCCTGCCCCAGAGGGTGACGCCGAAGCTGGCGGCCATGCTCCGCAAGTACCATCCCCTTTACGTCAACGTCCACTTCAACCATCCGGACGAGCTGACGCCGGAAGCGATCGGCGCCCTCGGGCTCCTGGCCGACGCCGGGATCCCGCTCGGCTGCCAGACGGTTCTCCTGAAAGGCGTCAATGACGACCCGCTGGTCATGCGGCGGCTGATGCAAAAACTGCTTTGCGCCCGCGTCCGGCCGTACTACATCTACCAGGCCGATTACGTCTGCGGTACGGATCACCTCCGGACGACCGTCCAGAAGGGGCTCGAAGTCATGGAAGCCCTCCGCGGCTGGACCTCGGGCCTGGCTGTCCCGTACTTCTGCATCGACGCGCCCGGGGGCGGCGGGAAAATTCCGCTTCTTCCGAAATACATCCAGTCGATTTCCGACGAACAGGTGGTCATGCGGAATTTCGAGGGAGAAACGTTCGTCTATCCGCAACCCAAGTCCGAGCGGCCCGTCGCGGAAAAACGGGCGCCCCGCAAGGAGCGGCGGCCGACGATCAGCCCCTGTTACGACCTGACCGGCCTTCCGCCGATCGGGTAAGGCGGGCCGGCTCCGGGCCCGGTCATTCCCCAAGGACCGGCCGGGTCGCCGCCTTGTCCAGGTAATCCGGCAACCCCTTTTTCTGGATGATCGCCAGGGCTTCCTCCGCCGGGATCCCCGTTTTTTGCCGGAGTGATTCCAGGATGCGGACGACGGAGAGGGCGACTTCGGCCGATTGGGCCGCACCCTGCGGCCGGTCCTTCATGAAGGCGATGGAATCAAACAGGACGGCGTTGGCTTCTTCGTAGGAAACCGGCGGCCGCGCGCCGAATGTCCGAACCCATTCCGGTTTTCCCAGAACGTCGTTCACGTGGAGCTGGATGAGATACGTCGCCCGGCCGACGAGCTTGAGATTCGAGGGGCTGACGTTGGTCATCGTGTTCCCCACGACCTTGCCCAGCTTGGCCATGACCGCGGTGGAGTGGGCGTTGAGGACCATTTTCAGGGCGATCTGTTGACGGATTCCCATCGGGTCGTTTTCCCGGGAAACCGTAAGCCCTACGTCGACCCGGGGAGTCGGAAAAACACTGTCGGCCGCCTTCTTCTCTTCCGTCCGGTCGAGGACGGAGATCACTCCCAGGGCGGCGTCTCCTTCGGCCGCGAGTTCGGCAAACCGGGAAAACGAAGATTTCCGGTCCCGGCCTTCCGCGGCCTCCGCTCCGACGAGGGCTAGAATCGCGATGTCCCCTTTTTTCGGAGCCCGGGTTTGAACATTCGTCCCGCCGAAGGAGAAATCGTAGAGGACGGCCTGGTCGTCGCCCGCCCGGGCGAGGCTCTGAATTGCCTTGTCCTTGAGGTAAACGTCGTCGATTTCGGCTTCAAACGGTTTGCGGTAAAAAAGCTGATCCAGCCCCCGGAACGTTCGGCCGAGAAAGGCCTTCCAGGCCGAGGCCGGGGTCTCCGCCTCAGTCCAGACCTGGATCCAGCTTTTGCGCTGGGGTTCGCGGACGGTGTCCAGGGGAACCAGCCGGAAGGTCGGGCTGCGCTCGGTGCTGTCGATGAAAACGGTGATCAGGCCTTCTTTGGCGAAATACGTCGAAAAACAGCCGGCCGAATACGCCTTCGCCTCGAGGTCCGTCAGCCGGGCGATTTCCGCGGCTTGGCGCTTGATTTCGGGCAGGAGGAGGGCGAACGCGCCCAATCGGTCCCCGAGGGTCGTCTCCTCCGCGAACCCCAGCCGGGCCATTTCTTTTTTCGAAAGCATTGTCCTCAGGACGCGCTCAACGGCCGTTTCCAGGGCGCTTCCAACGACGAATGTCTCGATCGTGGTCGCCTGCATCCGCGTCGAACCGGTGATCGCCTGGGGGCCGGTCGTCAGGTTTATTTTGGTGATGCCGGGCTCGTCCAGGACGACCCGGCTCCGCTCGAACGGCCGGAGCCGGTCGTCCGGGTTGTTGTAAACGAAAAACAGCTTTTCCCGTGTTTCACCCGGGTCGTATCCGGGCCGGGCCTTTCGGTCGTCCAGGGCGGCCTGGATCGTTCCGATCACCGACGACGTTTCTCCTCCCTCCGTGACGCAGACGACCACGTCTCCCGGCTTGATCCCGCGGTCGTGAAGCTGGAGCCGCCCGATGAGTTGAAGATCTTCGAATCCCTCGAGCGAACTGATCAACGCCCGGTCGGCGCCGGTCATTTCGCCGATCAACTCGTCTTCGACGGCCGGGTCCAGACGGGCCGCGCATTTGGCCCAGAGGCCCGGCTCGTTTTTTTTGAGCCCCGTCCAGAACGGGCGCCAGAAGGTGCTCTCGGTCTGCTTGGCCAGTCGTCCGGTGGAGCCGCAGCCGTAGACGTAGATTTTCCGCCGGGCCAAGATCGCCGATTCGAAAGCGTTCGTGAGGCGGCCGAGACGTCCTCGCTGTTCCGGGTCGCGGACGATCTCGGCGAGCTTGGCGGCGATGTCGTCGTCCACGCCGAACAGCATCCGCAGGCCTTCCGTTGTATTGGAGGCGATCCGGCTGCTGAGCATCCAGGTCTTGGGGTGGCGCTGTTCGGTCAGCAAGGTATGGAGCTGGAAAGGCGTTTTCCCGACGACGTAATCGATGGATTCGGGTGAAACGGAGATTCCCAGGAGTTTCAGGAGATTTTCGTCTCCCGCCGCCGGGAAACCCGGACGGGCAACCGGGCCGGAACCGGACGCGGAAACCAGGAGCGTCGCCGCCAGGACCCCGGCGGCCGCGAACGGCCGGATAAATTTCCGGTCAGCCGTACTGGTGCGTGTCATCGAGGATGTCTCCCTCGCGCCAGGCGCGGGCCCACTCGTCGACCTGAAAGGACGTGGAACCGCCGTCGGCGGCGGAGCAGATAACCCGGACCAGGCCCGCGTTGATGATCATTTTCTTGCAGATGAAACAGGGAAAGGCGTTGACCGGGGCGCCGCCGGGAATACTGCCGAAAATATACATATCCCCGCGGAGCAGGCTGACCCCCGCCCGGGCGGCGTTGATGATCGCGTTTTGTTCGGCGTGGACGCTCCGGCAGAGCTCGTAGCGCTGGCCGTGGGGGATCTGGAGCTTGTCCCGCAGGCAGAACCCGTGCTCGATGCTGTCGCGCGTCTTGCGGGGAGCGCCGGCATAGCCGGTCGAAATGATCTGGCCGTCGCGGACGATCAGGGCGCCGATGGACCGGCGGAAGCAGGTGCTGCGGCGGGCCACTTCGCGGGCGATCCCGAGATAATAATCATCCTTGGAAACGCGGGGGTCGGTCATAAAAAAGCCTCCAATCGGCGGTGCAATTGCTCCAACGACCCGTCGTTGGTCACGACAGAGTCGGCTATTTCGAAACAGCGGTGGATCTGCTGGGCGGCCGGGTTTGTTCCCATCTCCTCCGCTTCCTTCCGGATGAACTCCCCGAGCGTGGAAGCCGATTCGTTCCGGCCGCGGCGGAACACGCGTTCGTACCGGAGGGGAGCGGGAGCGTCCATGGCCAGGAGGATGAATCCGTCCTCCCGCCGAAAGCGTTCGACCTCGGCGGGATTGCGGATGCTGTCGATGACCGTCCGGCCGGTCACCCGTTCCAGAAGCAGGCGGGCCAGGACGTCGGCCCCGCCTTCGCGCCGCATGGCGTTCCCCTTGGCGATGAGATGGTCCCGGTCGGCCGGCAGGCCGGCGGCTTCCAGTTCCTCCCGGATGATGTCGGAGAGACTCCGGTAGGCGTAGCCGCGGGCGGCGAAAAAGGCCGCCGCTTCGCCCTTGCCGGCGCCGTTGGGACCGGTCAAACCGATGAGCCGGTACGGGGGGGGGGACGTCATGAGGCTTCCGCCTCTTTCTTCTTCTTATTCCGCCGTTCCTTCCGGGCGTTCTTTTCCTTTCCGAAAAAGAACGCGACCAGGATGCCGAGCGAGTACAAGACCAGCATCGGGACGGCCAGGATGCTCTGACTGATTACGTCGGGGGTGGGGGTGATGACCGCGGCGATGATGAAGATGACGAGAACGGCGTACTTGAACTTCTTGACCATCCACCGGGATGTGACCAGCCCCATTTTCGAAAGGAAGAAGATGAGGATCGGCATCTCGAACACGAGGCCGATGCCGAGCAGCATCTTGATCGTCAGGCCGAAGAAATCGTTGACCGTGATCACGGGATCGAAATCCGACCCGAGTTGGAGAAAGAAACGGCAGGCGAACGGGTAAGCGACGTAATAAGCGAAGGCGGCGCCTCCGAGGAAGAAAAGCGAGGTGCAGACGACGAAGGGAACGACGTACTTTTTTTCCTTCTGGTACAGGCCCGGGGCGATGAATTTCCAGAGCTGGTAAAAGACGTAGGGTGAAACGGCGAACAGGGCCGCCAAAAACGAGACCTTGATGTACAACATGAAGGGCTCGGTCAAGGTCCGGAAGGCGAGTTTCTCCCCTTCCGGCATAAATTGGGTCAGCGGCCTGGCCAGGAAGCGAAAAATGTCCTGGCTGAAGACATACGCCGGGATCACGGCGACGAAAATGGAAAGGAAAGATCGGAAGAGACGGGTGCGCAAATCCTCGAGATGCTCAAGGAAGGACATCTCGTCAGGAGATTTTCTTATCTTCCCCATCCCCGATGAGATCCTTCCTGATGTCGGCTTCGCGGAGATCTTTTTTCAGGTCGTCCTGTAAGGATTTGAATTCCTCGACCCGGATCTGTTCCTCGAATTTTTCCTTGATGTCGTCGGTGGATTTTTTGAATTCCCGGATGGCCTTGCCGATGGTCCGGCCGATTTCGGGGAGTTTTTTGGGGCCGAAAACCAGGAGAGCGATGACCATGATGAAGATCATCTCCGGGAGGCCGATATTTCCGAACATGGGCGTTTTGGGTCCTCGGGAAAGCCCTCAAAATATAGACCTTGGGTCGAGGGAAGTCAAGAACGCCGCCTTTACTTCGGCTCCGCCCGCGTGATAAAATTTCTATGCGGAGTTTCATGAAAAAAAAGATTTTATTCCTCTTTTTAATCGCCGGTATCCTGTCCGGCCCGGCCGCGCGCTCCGGGGACCCGTGGGAGGAAGGGCTGGAGAAGGTCGACGCCCTGGCCGCTCTCATCCGGACCGAGTATTTCCGCCCGGTGGCGACGGACAAGATGGCCCAGGAATCCATCCGGGGGATGCTCGAAACGCTCGACCCGCACTCGTATCTTCTCGACCCCGAAAGCCTTGCCCGGATGTCCGAGGAACAGCGGGGCGCCTATTTCGGGCTGGGAATCCAGATCCAGAAACAGCTGGACCGGCTGGTCGTGATCGCTCCCATAGAGGGCACGCCCGCCTGGCGATTGGGGATGCTGCCCGGCGACGCCATCACCCACATCGAAGGGGAGAGCACGGCGGCCATTTCCGACCGCGACGCCGTTTCCAAACTCCGCGGCCCGAAAGGGACCAAAGTCACGATCACCGTGGCCCGCGAGGGGCTGGAGAAACCGTTCGACCTGACGATCACCCGCGAGGAAATTCCGCTGTATTCCGTCCCCTACGCCTTCATGCTCGCTGACGCCGTGGGCTACGTCTTTGTCCGGTATTTCGCCGAGAACACGATCGATGAGCTGGAGACGAAGCTTGAGGCCCTGACGAAGCAGGGGATGAAAAGCCTCGTTTTGGACCTCCGCGGAAACGTCGGCGGGCCCCTCTTTCAGGCGATCGGCGTTTCGGACGAATTTATTCCCCGGGGCGACTCGATCGTCTCGATCCGGGGCCGCAATTCGGATTTCGACCGGCACTACCCGGCGACGCGGAACGGCCAATACGAAAACGTCCCCCTGATCGTCCTCATCAGCCAGGGCAGCGCGAGCGCCTCCGAGATCGTCGCCGGGGCGGTCATGGATCATGACCGCGGCCTGGTCCTCGGCGAGGATTCCTGGGGCAAGAGCCTGGTCCAGAAAATGTTCCCGTTGTCGGAAGACACGGCCTTGGCTCTGACGATCGCCCGATATTACACGCCGAGCGGCCGGTCCCTCCAGCGCGATTATTCCCACCTCGACGATTATTTCCTTGATACGAAGGCCATCCCCGAAACGGACCGCGAAGTGAAATACACGGACAAGGGCCGCAAGGTCCTGGGGCAGGGCGGCATCAGTCCCGACTTCGAGGTCAAGTTCGCCCTTCTCCCCTATACCGCCGAACTCCGCATCGGCGGGGCCTTTTTCACCTATGCCCGGAAATTCACGGCCCACCAGACGCCGTTATCCAAAAAATTCGTCTTTCCGGCCGACGGGACCGTCGACCGTCCGGCGCCGGGGACGATTCAAGTCCAAAACGTTTTTCTCGCCGACGCGGCGGTCCTGGAGGACTTCAAAGCATTTTTGTCTGGAATCCGGACGCCCGACGACGATGAGAAATTCAGGGAGGCCGAGGCCGAGATCCGGCGCGAGCTCGAGCGGGAAATCGCCTCCCTCCTTTGGGGGGTCGAAGAGGGTTGGCGGGCGTTCGAGAAAAATGATCCGGTGATCCAAAAAGCCCTTCAGATGATGCCCGAGGCGGCCAGGATGATCCGATGAAAATCGCTCTCGCTTCCGATCATGCCGGTTACGAAATGAAAGAAATGGTCGCCCGTTTTTTAACCGGGCGAGGCCTGGACTTCGTGGACTTCGGGTCCCGTCCGGGCGAGTCAGTCGATTACGTCGATTACGCCGCGGCGGCCGGTGAGGCCGTTGTGTCCGGGGTCTGCGACCGGGCGATCCTGATCTGCGGGACCGGGATCGGCATGGCCATGGCCGCCAACAAATTTCCGGGCATCCGGGCGACCGTTTGCTGGAACGCGGTGACGGCCGAAGTGGCCCGCAAGCACAACAATTCGAACTGCTTGACCCTGGGCGGCCGGGGCTTGGACGATCAAGCCGCCCTGGAGATCGTCCGGATCTGGCTCGAAACGCCCTTTGAAGGCGGCCGGCACGAACGCCGACTGGCCAAGATCGCCGAGATCGAAAAGAAATATTGCGGTTCGTGATAAAACCGCCGACGAGAATTACGGCCGAGGAGGATTCGATGGCTGCGTCATTGTCGGAAAAAATCGGGGGGCTCGTGGACCGGGTCGAACGGAACAGCCTCTGGCGCCAGCGGGAATGCGTCAACCTCATCCCCTCGGAATCGACGCCGTCGCTGCTCGTGAAAATGTGCGAATTGGCCGACCCGGCGGGCCGCTACGCGGAACACCGGACGATGAAGGGCGAGGAGGTCTATTTCTACCAGGGGATCGATTTCATCAAGGACGTTGAAATCGAAGCCCGGAAGGAACTTGCGGTTTATTTCGGCTGCGCCGATGTCGAACTCCGGCCCATCAGCGGACAGATGGCCAACGAAATCGTCTTCAAAGGCGTGACGAAATTTCTGAACCGGGGCCGGGCCGAAGGCCAGGTGTCCCGGCGGATGCGCCTGGTGATGAACAACGACCTGAGCAAGGGCGGGCATCTCAGCTCCCAGCCGATGGGCGCGCTTTACAACTGGATCGAGGAGGACCCGGCCACGGGAAAGGAAAACGTGGTCAATTTCCCCGTCCGGAAGGACAACCCCTACAAAATCGACCGCGAGGCACTGGCCGCCCTTCTTGAAACCAAAAAGCCGGAACTGGTGGTCTTCGGCAAAAGCATGTTCCTCCATCCTGAGCCGGTCGCCTTCGTCGCCGGGATCGTCAAGGACTGGCCGCAGCGTCCGGTTCTCATGTACGACATGGCCCACGTCCTGGGGCTTTACGGCGCGTTCCAGGAGCCGTTCCAGGAGGGCGCCGACATTGTCACGGGGAGCACGCACAAGACGTTCTTCGGCCCCCAGCGCGGCGTCATCGCCGGGAACATCCCGCCCTCCTCGCCGCTCAAAAACCTCTGGATCGACATCCGGGCGCGGGCCTTCCCCGGGTCGACTTCCAATCATCATTTGGCGACCCTTCTCGGCCTCCTGATGGCCTCTTATGAAATGAACGCCTTCAAAAAGGAGTTCCAGCCCGCGGTCCGAGCCAACGCCAAGTCGTTCGCCGCCTCGCTTATGGCTGCCGGCATTCCGGTCGAGGGCGACCCGGCCGACGGGTATACGGATACGCACCAGGTGATCATCCGGGTCAGCGCCTTCGGCTCCGGCATGGCCATCGCCCGGCGTCTGGAGGACAATCACATCGTGACGAATTACCAGGCGCTTCCCGACGATGAAACGTTTCTGGTTTCGAGCGGCATCCGGATGGGCGTTCAGGAGATGACCCGTTTCGGGATGGGCGGGAAGGACTTCGATGTCCTGGCCGGTTTCATCGCCGATTGCGTCATCCGCGACAAACCGGTCAAGGACGCGGTCGCGTCCTTCCGCCGGAATTTCCTGGAGATGAAATACTGCCTCCCGGCCGAGGAAGCCGTGCCGCTGGCGGCCCGCGTGTTTGCGGCGGCGATGCCTTCGTCCGCCGTCGGGGAGGCGTTCGCCGCGGCCCTCAGCCGCAAAAAGTAGGGTTGTCCTTCCGATAAGGAAAAGAACGATGAAAGCCCTTGTTGTCGGATCGGGCGGCCGGGAACACGCGATGGCCTGGAAAATCGCCAAGAGCCCGCAGGTGTCGAAGGTCTTCTGCGCCCCGGGCAACGGCGGCACCCGCCTCGTGGCCGAAAACGTCCCTATCGGGGACGCGGACATACCCGCGCTCGTCGATTTCGCGGCCAAGGAAGAGATCGACCTGACGGTCGTCGGTCCGGAAATCCCCCTCTCGTTGGGAATCGTGGACGAGTTCGAAAAGCGCGGCCTCCGCATTTTCGGCCCGTCCAAAAAAGCGGGCGAGCTCGAGGCCAGCAAAATCTTCGCCAAGCAGTTCATGGAACGGCACCGCATTCCGACCGGGCGGTTCCGGGTCGCCGATTCGCCCGAACTGGCCCGGGCCGTTCTGGCCGCCGGCGAATTCGGCTTCCCCGTCGTTCTCAAGGCCGACGGCCTGGCCGCCGGCAAGGGCGTTCTGATTTGCCGGAACGAGGAGGAGGCCGACGCCGGCGTGGCGGCGATCATGGTCGAAAAACGGTTCGGCGAAGCCGGGGGACGGATCCTGATCGAAGAATTTCTCCGGGGCCGCGAAGTCTCCTTCATCGTGATCGCCGACGGGGCCAAGGCGTTGCCCCTGGTGACGACGATGGATCATAAAACCGTCTCCGACGGCGGACGGGGCCCGAACACAGGCGGGATGGGGACGATTTCCCCCTCGCCGTTTTTGAACCGGAAAATGTACGCCCAGATCATGTCGACGATCATCCTTCCGACGGTGACCCGGATGCTCGAGGAAGGGCGGAAATACAAGGGCGCTCTCTACGCCGGCCTGATGTTGACGGACGACGGGCCCAAAGTGCTGGAATACAATTGCCGGTTCGGCGATCCGGAGACCCAGCCTCAGATGCTCCGTCTCGAGAGCGATTTCGTCGATCTTCTGATGGCGGCCGTCTCCGAAGACGTTCTGGCCAACGAAGTGACCTGGAACCGCAAGGCGGCCGGCTGCGTCGTCCTCGCCTCCGGCGGGTATCCCGGCCCATACGCGAAAGACAAGACCATCCAGGGCCTTGAGGACGCGGCCCATACGGGGGCCGTTCTTTTTCACGCCGGCACGAAGTTCGAAAACGGCCACTACCGCACCAACGGCGGCCGGGTGCTGGGCGTCTGCGCCGCCGATCCGCGCTTGTCTGAGACGATGACCCGGATCTACCGGGCCGTCGATCGGATCTCGTTCGAGGGAATGCACTTCCGGCGCGATATCGGCGCGCTCGAAGCCGAAACGTGACGCTTCCGGCCGAGACCGGAGAGGAGGAGAGGCCATGGATGTCGTGATATTGATCGGCTCCGCGTCGGACCTGGACGTCGTCGGGGAGGCGATGGACACCTTGAAAAAGTTCGAGGTTGAACACACTCTCGAAGTCACGTCCGCCCACCGGTCGCCCGAGCGGACGGTCGAGCTTATCCGCCGCTACGAAACTGAGGGTGCCGACGTCTTCATCGCCGTGGCCGGGAAGGCCGCCCATCTGGCCGGCGTCGTGGCCGCCCACACGGTTCGCCCGGTCATCGGGGTTCCCGTCGAAAGCGGGGGCCTCGGGGGGCTCGACGCGCTCCTTTCCACCGTCCAGATGCCCAAGGGTATCCCCGTGGCGACGATGGGGACGGGAAAAACGGGCGCGGCCAACGCCGCCCTGCTCGCGGTTCAGATCCTCGCGCTCAAAAGTCCGGCCCTCCGGCCCAAGCTCGTTGCCTACAAAGCGCAAATGGCGGCCCAGGTCGAAGCCGATTCGAAGAAGGTCCGCCAGAATTTATGACCTCGTTTTTCATCCAGAGTTTCGGCTGCCGGGTCAATCAGGCCGAGGCCTTCGATTGGGCGGCCGAGTTCCAGAAAAAGGGCTGGCGGCTTGCGGGCGATGATTCGAAGGGCCGGGTCGTCATCGTCAACACCTGCACCCTGACCGGCCGGGCCGACCGGGACGGCCGCAAATACATCCGGAAAATCGTCCGGGAAAATCCGGGAGCGCGGATCGTCGTCACCGGTTGCCTGGCCGAGCGCGATCCCGAGGGCCTGAAGTCGTTTCCCGGGATATGGCGGATCATCCCCAACGCGGCCAAAGTCTCTTTGCCCGGACAATGCGCCGACGGAATCGGGCCGGACGCCTCCGGCGCCGTCGAAACGCCGGTTTCTTTTCGCGCCCGGGCCCTGGTCAAAGTCCAGGACGGGTGCGATGGGACCTGCACGTTCTGCGTCATCCCGTCGGTCCGGGGCCGGAGTAAAAGCGCCCCGGTCCCGGAGCTTCGGGAGCGCATCGAACGGCTCGTTTCCGGGGGATACGCGGAAATCGTCCTGGCCGGAATACATCTCTGTTCCTATGGGCGGGACCTTCGTCCCCCTTCTTCGCTTCTTGGGCTGCTTTTGGAAATCGAAGCGCTCCCCGGAGATTTTCGCCTCCGCCTGAGTTCGCTGGATCCCCGCCTGCTCCCTGATCCGCTTCTGGATTTTCTGACCGGATCGCGGCGGATCGTCCCCCATTTCCACCTTTCCCTGCAACACGGCTCGGACCGGATTTTACGGGCCATGGGGCGTGACAGCACGAATGAATCCTACCGAGAATTATGCGCCCGGCTCGTCCGGCAGGCGCCGGAAGCGAACATCGGGGCGGATTTCATCGTTGGATTCCCCGGAGAAACCGAGCAGGATTTCGAGGCGACGGCCGCGTTGCTCGAAGGATCTCCGCTCGGATATGCCCACGTCTTTTCCTATTCGGCCCGTCCCGGGACAAAAGCGGCCGAAGCCGCTGCCCTGGGCCCCGCGCTCGTGAAGACGCGGGCCGGTCGGCTGCGCCGTCTTTCGGCGAAAAAAAACATCGCCTATCGCCGCCGATTCGTCGGCCGGACACTCCACGGAATCGTCATCCGGCGGAAACCGGGCGGTGTGGAAATCCTGACGCCCAATTATCTGGAGGTTCTCGTCCCCGAAACGGGCGTTCGAGAAGGGATGCCGGTCAAGGTCCGGATCGACGCTGTCGGCGAGCGTTCCACGACCGGCGAAATATGCGATAATGACGGCTTCCACCCATGAACCGCATCGCCGTCCTGCCTGACTCGCTCGCCCGGAAAATCGCCGCCGGCGAAGTCATCGAGCGGCCGGTATCCGTCGCCAAGGAACTTGTCGAAAACGCCTTGGACGCCGGGGCATCGGCGATCGCCGTCGACCTCGGTGCCGGGGGAAAGGCGCTCCTCCGCGTCCGGGACGATGGCTGTGGGATGAGCCGCGAGGACGCGGCCCTGGCCCTGGTCCGCTACGCTACGAGCAAAATCTCCCGGGAGGAGGATCTGTTTTCGATCGCCACCCTCGGTTTCCGGGGGGAAGCGCTGGCCTCGATCGCGGCGGTTTCCCGCTTTTTGCTTCGCACGTCCGAGGGGGGCGACGGTCCCGGCACGCTCGTCGAAAGCGAACCCGACGGAACGGTCCGGATCCAGGATTTCGCTTTTCCGAAGGGGACGGAAATCGAAGTCCGCGACCTTTTTTACAACCTCCCGGCCCGGAAAAAGTTTCTCCGCGGCGATTCCTCCGAGCTCGGGCTGATCGTCAAGATGCTCTCGAACATCGCCCTCGCCCATCCCGGGCTGCGCTTGACCGTCCGCCACGGCGCCCGGTCCGTCCTGGATTGCCCTCCCGTGGGGAGTCTCCGGGAACGGCTGTTTCAACTCTACGGGAGGGACGTTCTCGAAAAATTGATGGAGGTGGACCTTTTCGACGGTCCGTTCCGTTTTTCAGGATTTGTGTCGCGGCCGCCGTACGGGCGGCCGGATCGACGCCGCCAAGTATTTTTCGTCAACCGGCGCCCGGTCAAGGATAAAATCCTCTCGGCCGCCCTCCATCAGGCCTTTTCCGGCCTCTTGGAAAAAGGGCTTTCCCCCGAAGCGTTTCTCCTCGTCGAAATCCCCTTCGGTGAAGTCGACGTCAACGTCCATCCGGCCAAAACCGAGGTGAGGTTCCGGGACGGGCAGCTCTTCTTCCCCCTGGTCCGGCGGGCGATCGAACGGGCCCGGACCCGGGTTTTGGGCGTGATGGATCTTTCCGAAATCATGGCGGGGGAGTCCGGCCCGCCTTCCGGCGCCCGTAGGGGCCGTGATGAGGCCGGTGATGCGTCCGCCGGCCCGGTCGCCGCGTTGGGAGGACAAGACCGGATCCCGCCCCGCGTCGGCGAGGGGAGCGAACCGTATGCCTCCTTTCCGGATGTCGTGGAACTTCCACTTCCCGGAAAAATTCCGGGCCCGGCCGAAGCCCCGCGCGTTTTGGGGCAGTTTGGATTCGCCTACATCCTGGCCGAGGACGCGGGCGACCTTCTCATCATCGATCAACATAACGCCCACGAACGCGTGCTATATGACCGGTACCTTGAGATCGATCGCGAAAAAAAATGGCCGGTCAAGCTCAGCCTTATTCCGCTCGTTTTCGAGCTCTCCCCGGCCCAGACGATCAGCTTGGAGGCGGCCGACCCGGCGCTTCGCTCCTCCGGTTTCAGAATTGAACCCATGGGGGGGAGGAGCTACGCGCTTCGCGAGTACCCCGATGTTTTCCAACCCGATGAAGCCCTGGCGGTTGTGCTGGCCGCCGCGGACGAGTCAAAGCGGGGAGAGGCGACTCCGGCCAAGGACCGGCTTTTGGCCACGATGGCCTGCAAGTCGGCGGTCAAGGCGGGGGAAGCCCTTCCCCGGGAGAAAATGGAATTCCTGGTCCGTGAGCTCTTCCGGACGTCAAATCCGGGCGTCTGTCCTCACGGCCGCCCGGTCATCGTCTGTATTACAAGATCCCAGATCGAACGCGGGATCCGGCGGCCGGCTTCGGACCCGATATCCTGAGGCGCCGGCGCCCTTAATTAAGCGGGGACAGATCTTTAGCCCTGTCCCCAGGACCCGAATCGATCCTCCCCCGGTGGTTTGACGATACCGGGGGGTTCTGTTATAAAAATTATGTTATCCGTTATTACGGGGAGTGGCGCAGCCTGGTTAGCGCGCTTGCCTTGGGAGCAAGAGGTCGACGGTTCGAATCCGTCCTCCCCGATGTTCATCGGGACGATGAAGGCGCCGGTCCGGCGCGCCTGTAGCTCAGGTGGATAGAGCAGCTGCCTTCTAAGCAGCGGGTCGGGAGTTCGAGTCTCTCCAGGCGCGCTTCTTTTTTATTTTCGCCCGTTTTTCCTCCTCATCCTCCTCCTGCTCCGCAAAGGAGATCACGGATGCGAAGATGAGCGCGCCGGTGGAGGTGCGTGAATATTTTCGACAAATTCCCTATAATCTTCTCATGAGAAAAAATGATTTATCGGTTGCGTCGCTTTATAATATTTCATTCTTTGCCTTGATCCTGCTTTTTATTTCAACCACCGGTATCGCAGAGATGAAAAAAAACATCATTGAGATCAGGGAAGGTATGGTGGGCGTGATCGGGTATGGCACGTTGATGTCCTTGCCTAGCCTGAAAAAGACCTTGGGGCATCCATACGAGGGCCCGGCGTATCCGGTCCATGTGAGGGATTATATCCGCGGCTGGGCATATCGCCGTCCCAACAACGCCCCGCAAACGAATGCCGCGGGAGCCGAAAAAATCGAAGCTTGTTTTTTAAGGAACAACGAGCGCATTCCTTTTGATGGAACGGTGAACCTGAATATCTATCCTGAAACGAACGGCAGGATGAACTGCATTTTATATTTACTGAGCGAGGAGGATTTGCACAAGATCGACAAAAGGGAAAGTGATTACGAAAGGATCGATGTCACCGATAAGATCGAGGAATATGATTTTTCCGGGGGCAGAGTCTATATTTACGAAGGGCTTCCTGAGCATGCGGATACGTCTTCGTCCGACCCCCAAAAATATATCATCATCAAAGAGTATGTCGATCAGGTCACCATGGCGTGTGATAGTATCGGGAAGGACTTCCGGGCCGAATTCGACAAATCCACCCGGGCAATTACCTACCAGGTCGTCTCTTTCACAATGATAATTTGGGAAAAAACAGACCGGGCCTCTTCACGTCTTTCCAGGGAGACGCGATCGTATTCGTAACTTTGGCCAGTTTTTTGAAACTTTTCTTCCGTTTTCCGTATTCACGAATCGGCCGCCGATATTTGATCTGTTCGAAAAATCTCCCGGATTTGTTCCAGCCGATCCTGGATCTTAAGCTGGGCGAAAAGAGTAACAAGATTTTTTACTTGCGCGCGTTTCTTTGCTACCCTAACACAAAGCAAATATTGATTTTAGCATTCGCTTTGAAATAATTCTTGGATTTGGCTGATACGGAGCCGAACGCTGGGAAGAGAAAACAGTTTTAAAAACGTATTGCCAGCCCCGCCAACTTTTCTTGTTTTAAAAACCAATCCTTGTAATTTTCGAAAAGCGTTGCAAA
>CAYSGA010000012.1:0-17856 GCA_964430165.1 uncultured Eubacteriales bacterium | reverse complement strand
ATCATTTATTTTTTACCCAGGGACGCGTTTTTCAAAGTGGCCTTTGTTTTCGGTCAAAAAGCGACCGAGACGATAGCGAAAAGCCGGATTTCAAGTGCGATAAAAAGAGATCTTGCGTCCGCCAGGGCTTACGCTGAAGGACGGGGGATCAGGATTGATGTCAAAGACGAAATGATTATTAAAAATATCAAAGAACTCGTTGACATCAAGCTCGCCAGTTAAAAATAAAAGCCGCACCGAAAGAGTCCCCGGCGGCCTTCCCTCTCCGGCGATTTCATCGATTTGCCGAATTCATGTCGCGAAAACGTTTGTAACATCCGGCCGAGTGTGGTAATATTTTGAATAGGTTCAACTCCTTATGTTTCAACGGTTTATATTGGAAATACAAGATCATTGGAAACGCGCGCGGGGTTCTTTCCCTTCCTGTCTTAGCCTGGATTATTCGCGAGGCGAGGCGGCCGTAGATGCCAGGCGCGAAGGGTGAAAATGCCTCTTTTTTGGGGAGGAATAATCTGACACCGGAGGAGATATTGTATTTTCGACTAAGTCGTAGTTATGATTAAAGTTAAATGACAATTTTACATTTTATGAATAGTTCAAGCTGGAGATTCATGAGAGCCAATCGAACCAACTTATTGTGGAGACGATATGGCCAGGAGAGATAATGCTTTAAGCCGACCCAACCGGGTTGTCATTGAGAAAGTCTGGCCGGAGATCGATGACGGAAAGTTTCCCATCAAACGGACTCCCGGAGAGAATGTTGCGGTCAGGGCCGATATATTCGCCGACGGGCATGATGATCTTACGGCCGTCCTTCTTTATAGAACCGAGAAAGAAAATAAATGGCATGAGATTCGGATGGAGCCGACCGGCAATGATCGATGGATGGGTGCTTTTGGAATTGAAGACGCCGTTGACTATTTTTATACCGTCCGAGGCCGAATCAATGCGTTCAGCTCATGGCGTAAAGACCTGGAAAAGAAGATCAAGGCTTCTCAGGATGTCTCGGTTGATTTGAAAACCGGAACGCGGATTATTGAGAATGTCGCCCAAAGGGCCGTCGGGCAGGAGGCCGTGTGGTTACGAATCTGGGCGCAAAAACTGAAGGAATCAAGCGATCCCGAGAGCGCTCTTTTAATATTGACGAGTAAAACATTAGTCAAGATGATCGAAGCCCATACAAACATCAGAGACTGGGTCACGTATGATAAACGGCTCCGGGTCAAAGTGGAGAGAAAGCTGTCTGTTTTCAGCAGTTGGTATGAGTTTTTTCCTCGCTCATGGAGCGGAACTCCCGGGGGACATGGAACCTTTAAAGACGGCGAGCGACTTTTTCCGGAAATTTCAAGAATGGGATTCGATATTATTTATCTCCCTCCGATCCATCCGATAGGGAAAAGCCATCGAAAAGGAAAGAACAATTCGATTGTCTGTGAGCCCGATGATCCCGGTAGTCCTTGGGCCATCGGGGGTCCGGAAGGAGGGCACAAGGCGATCCATCCTCAGCTGGGAACCATTTCGGAATTTAATGATTTTGTGAAGAAGGCCAAGGAATATGACCTTGAAGTTGCGCTGGATCTCGCGTTCCAGTGTTCTCCGGATCATCCCTATGTGAAAGAGCATCCGGACTGGTTCACGTGGCGGCCCGACGGAACCATTCAATCGGCGGAAAATCCTCCCAAAAAGTACGAAGATATCGTTCCTTTTAACTTTCAGACCAAAGATTGGCGCAACTTGTGGGCGGAACTCAAAAGCGTTGTTCTGTTTTGGGCTGAGCAGGAGGTTCGGATCTTCAGGGTCGATAACCCTCATACGAAGCCGTTTCTTTTTTGGACGTGGCTTATTTCCGAGGTCCAGCGAGAATATCCGGATACGCTGTTTTTAGCGGAGGCGTTCACCCGGCCTAAAGTCATGTATCGTTTGGCCAAATGCGGGTTCAGCCAATCGTATACGTATTTTACCTGGCGGAATACAAAAAAGGAATTTACCGAGTACCTGACGGAGTTGGCGCAGGGCGAAGTAGCCGAATACTTTCGGCCTAATTTCTGGCCCAACACGCCCGATATTCTGCCGGAACACCTTCAGTCCGGGGGGCGGCCCGCGTTCCTGGTCAGAGCCGTATTGGCGGCCACGCTCTCCTCGAATTTCGGAATATACGGGCCGGCTTTTGAATTGGGCGTCGCTGCCGCCGTCCCCCATACGGAAGAATATCTCAACTCGGAAAAGTACGAGATCAAACGATGGGATTGGAATAAGGAAGGTCATCTCAAGGGCATTTTGGCGCGGCTTAATCAAATACGCAGGGAAAATCCGAGTTTGCATCTGACCCGCAATATTCGGTTCTGCCGGATTGAGAACGACAATTTGCTCTGTTTTTATAAGGCCACGGAGGATTTATCCAATATCATTCTCGTCGTCGTCAATCTTGACCCCTCGCAAACTCAGTCCGGACGGCTTCAGGTGCCGATCGATGAGCTCGGCATCGATAAGGACCGCGCGTATATTGCTCATGATTTATTGAGCGGCAACACCTCCAATTGGCAGGGAGAAACGAGTTATCTTGTACTTAGCCCGAACAATTCACCGGCGCATATTTTTAATATTCAACGGCCGTAACAGAGAGATCTGGATTTTGAACATAATATAGAGAGGGAGAACGATATGGTCTTGTCCAAAACATACCTCAACAATACTTCCGATTGGTACAAAGACGCGATTATTTATCAACTTCATGTCCGGTCGTTTTATGACAGCAACGGAGACGGAGTCGGGGATTTCAGCGGGTTGACGCAGAAATTGGATTATCTGAAAAATTTGGGGGTGACGGCGATCTGGCTTCTCCCTTTTTATCTGTCTCCGATGAAGGATGACGGATATGACATCTCCGACTATCTTTCCGTGCATCCCCAGTATGGAACACTGAAGGATTTCCGGGAATTTCTTAAAGCGGCGCATGAAAGAGATTTGAAGGTTATCATTGAATTGGTCATTAACCATACCTCTGATCAGCATCTTTGGTTTCAGCGGGCCCGGAAGGCCAAGCCGGAATCCGATCACCGCAATTATTATGTGTGGACTCACGCCCCCGATAAATATAAGGAAGCGCGAATCATCTTTAAGGACTTTGAGTCATCGAACTGGACGTGGGATGAGGAGGCCAAAGCGTATTACTGGCATCGCTTCTATGCTCATCAGCCGGACCTTAATTATGCGAATCCGAGTGTCCAAAAAGAGATCTGCCGGATAGCTGATTTCTGGTTTTCGCTGGGCGTGGATGGGATGCGGCTGGATGCCGTGCCGTATCTTTTTGAACGCGAGGGGACAAACTGCGAGAATCTTCCCGAGACCTATGAATTCCTGAAGAAACTGAGGAAATATATCGACGGAAAATTTCCGAATCGGATGCTGCTGGCCGAGGCCAACCAATGGCCCGAAGACGCCGCTTCGTACTTCGGCAAGGGCGATGAATGCCATATGGCTTTTCATTTTCCCCTCATGCCCCGGATGTATATGGCCATCCAGATGGAAGAACGGTTCCCCATTATTGATATCCTGGAGCAGACTCCGGAGATTCCGGAATCCTGCCAGTGGGCCATTTTCCTGCGTAATCATGATGAGCTGACCCTTGAGATGGTAACGGATGAAGAGAGGGATTATATGTATCGGGCTTATGCCCGAGAGGCCAATTCTAAAATCAACCTTGGGATCCGCAGAAGACTGGTTCCTCTTCTGGGTAATAACCGTCGCAAAATCGAATTAATGAACATTATGCTTTTTTCAATGCCGGGGACGCCCATTATTTACTATGGCGATGAAATCGGCATGGGAGATAACCGGTTTCTGGGCGATCGAAACGGCGTCCGGACGCCGATGCAATGGAGCCCCGACCGCAATGCCGGCTTTTCGAAGGCGAATCCTCAACAGCTGTATCTGCCGGTCATTATCGACTCGGAGTATCATTATGAAACCGTCAATGTCGAAACCCAGGATGGAAATTTATCTTCTCCCTTGTGGTGGATGAAACGCGTTATTTCCATGCGAAAAAATTTTCCGGCGTTCGGCCGGGGACACATTCATTTTTTGCTTCCCTCGAACCATAAGGTTTTAAGCTTTCTGCGTCGCTATCATGACGAAATCATTCTGGTCGTGATCAATTTATCGCGTTTCTCTCAAGCCGTCGAATTGGATCTGAAGGAATTCAGCGGATATGTGCCCCGGGAGGTGTTCAGTCAGAACAAATTCCCGGAAATTAAAGAGGCCCCGTATTTGATCACCTTGGGACCCCATAATCATTATTGGTTTTTGCTGCTCAAGACGGAGAGCTCGAAACAGGGGATGTTGACTCAAACTCCGCTGGTGGAAATTGAGGGATCTTGGATGCAGATTCTGGAACCTCCCTTGGTAAAAATCCTGGAAAGATCCATTCTGCCGTCCTACTTGCGTCTGTGCCGATGGTTTGGCGGCAAATCCCGGGACATCTATTCCGTGAATGTCAAAGAAGTCATCAGATCCGAAAAAAAGGAACATGTTTTCATTTTAGCGGTCCTCCATGTTCAATATACATCGGGGAATCCCGAAAGTTATCTTCTGCCTTTGTCGTATACGGAAGATTCAGGGATGTCGCGTGATTTTCCCAAGAGTTTCATCTGCCGAGTGCTCGTTAACGGCAAGGAGGGCTTTCTTTATGACGCCGTTTATCAGACCGGCTTTCAACGCTTCCTTCTGACCCTCATCGCCCATAAAAAAAAGATCAAGACCGATAACGGCGAAGTGGTCGGAACGCCGAGTCCAAAATTCAAGGCGTTGCTTCACCATAAGGGGCTTGATCTTTCATCTCATGTCCTCGAGGCCGAACAGAGCAATACCTCGATCGTTTATGAGGATGTATTTTTCTTGAAACTTCTCAGAAAATGGGAGGAAGGAATAAACCCGGAAAGAGAAATGATTCGATATCTGACCGAGCAGGAACTGTTCGGCAATATTCCGGCCTTTGCCGGATCCATTGCCTACCGCCCTTCTCAATCCGAACCCATCGACCTGGGCCTCTTGCAGGCCTATGTGTCCCACCAGGGGGATGCCTGGACATATACGTTGGAACATGTGAAATCTTTTTACGAATTGGTTTTGTCCAAAACCAAGGAGCTGGCGGCGATCACGAATCGGGAAGAGACGGCCGAAGCCGCGATCGCGACCATTTGCGGTCTTATCGATAAGTACTACCTTGATTTGATTAAACTCTTAGGCAAGCGAACGGGGCAGATGCATCTGAGCCTGGCAACCGACAATAAAAATCCGGATTTCAAACCGGAAGCCTTCTCGATGCTTTATCAAAGATCTCTCTATCAAGCGATGGGCAGCCAAGCCAGGATTGTGCTGAGATTATTGAGGGAGAATATTTCCAATTTACCGGCCGGAATTCGGGGCGAGGCCGAAATGATCCTTGGAATGGAAAAAGAGATATTCGCCCGATTCACCTTGATCCTGAAGACGAAATTTTCGGCCAAGAAGATCCGGATTCATGGTGATTATCATCTGGGGCAAGTCCTTTTTACCGGGATAGATTTTGTCATGATGGATTTTGAGGGAGAACCGGCGCGCCCGGCGAGCGAAAGAAGGCTCAAACGATCGGCCTTAAGAGATGTCGCCGGGATGATGCGTTCTTTTCATTATGCCGCATATGCCACCTTGTTTCTCAATCAATCCGTGCGAAATACGGACATTTCCAGGCTGGAATTAGCGGCGGATTTATGGTCGTCAAAGGTTGCGGATGCTTTCGTCAAGTCCTATTTTGAAACCGTGGGGAAAGCCGATTTTTTACCTAAGGATCAAAAGGATCTCGCGGCGCTGCTGCAGGTCTATGTGTTAAATAAGGCGATCTACGAACTCGGCTATGAGCTCAATAATCGTCCGGATTGGATCATCATTCCGCTCCGGGGAATTAAACGCGTTTTAGAGGATCAGGCCCGCATCATGGGGAAACAATAACAGGGGAGTAATCGAAAAACAGCAAATACGGCCGGGAGTATCGGGAGAGCATCGTGGCTGCAGAAAACGTCAAATATGGGATCCGTCTTTTTCGTGACGCGGATATCCATCTTTTCCGTGAAGGGCGTCCTTTCCATCTCTACGAGAAGACGGGATCGCATCTGATGAGCGACGAAAATAGTCCCGGAACCTTTTTTTACGGTCTGGGCGCCGAAGGCCAAGGAATATGGCGGCAACGGCTGCGGAAATTTCGGCGGAAGTGAAGCTTCGCCGCAGCCTTCTCACGGGAAGGGTTATTCCCTCCCCTTGACCGTTCCGCCCTTAGGCGTGCTCTTTTTAAAGGAAGGTTTAGGGGTTGGGGAAGACAGGTATGATGAAAAACACTTCAAATAAAATCAGAGTTTGGCCTGGCCGCCCGAGTCCTTTGGGGTCTTTTTGGGATGGTCAAGGAGTAAACTTCGCCCTATTTTCCGAAAATGCAACAAAGGTGGAACTGTGTCTTTTTGAATCCGCCGAGAGCAAAACCGAGTCCCATCGGATTCCGATGCCTGAAAACACCGACCGGGTCTGGCATTGTTATCTTCCGGACGTCGGGCCGGGGCAACTTTATGGCTTTCGCGTTTGGGGGCCATACGATCCGGAATCCGGTCATCGTTTTAATCCTCATAAAATCATCCTGGATCCGTATGCCAAAGCGATCGGCCGACGGGTATCTTGGAGCGACGAAATGTTCGGTTACAGGATCGGCGACTCCGAAGAAGACCTGTCTCTAGACAAGCGGGATAACGCCGCGTTCGCGCCGCTGGCCGCCGTCATTGATCCTGCTTTTGATTGGAAGTCGGATCGTCTGCCCAAAATTCCATGGCACCGGACGCTGATCTACGAACTTCATATCAAAGGGTTTACAAAACTCCATCCCCAGGTGGCGGAACCCTTGAGGGGGACATACGCGGGCTTGGCGACCGAAATCGTCATCAAGTATTTAAAGGAGCTGGGAATCTCCACCGTCGAAATGATGCCGATTCATCACCATATTGATGATCGACACTTGGTGGAGAAAGGGTTGCGCAATTATTGGGGTTACAACACCTTGTCTTTTTTTGCTCCCGATGTGCGGTACGCGTCTTCTTCGGTCCCTCAAGAGAGCGTCAATGAATTCAAGAAAATGGTTTATACCCTTCATCAAGCGGGAATCGAAGTCATTCTGGATGTCGTATATAATCATACCGGGGAAGGCAGCCAACTGGGTCCGACGTTTTCATTCCGAGGAGCCGATAACAGTTCCTATTATCGCCTTTTAAAAAACAACAAACGGTTTTATGAGGATTTTTCCGGGTGCGGCAATACGTTGAATATGCAGCATCCCCGCGTCATCCAACTCATCATGGATAGTTTGCGCTATTGGGTGCTCGAAATGCACGTGGATGGGTTCCGGTTTGATTTGGCCAGCGCGCTCGCCAGAGAATTATTTGATGTCGATAAACTGAGCGCGTTTTTTGATGTGATCTGTCAGGATCCGACGCTCTCTCAGGTCAAATTGATCGCCGAGCCGTGGGATCTCGGCCAGGGAGGATATCAGGTCGGGAATTTTCCGGTCGGCTGGACCGAATGGAATGGAAGATACCGCGATGTTGTCCGCCGGTTTTGGAAAGGCGACGGAGGGACCGCGGGTGAATTCGCGACCCGCTTAAGCGGCAGCAGCGATCTTTATGAGCAGAGCGGCCGCCGCCCCTATGCCAGCATCAATTTCATCACCTGTCATGACGGATTTACCCTTGAGGATCTCGTCAGTTACAACCACAAGCATAATGAGGCGAATGGTCAGGATAATACCGACGGCAGCAACGACAATTACAGTTGGAACTTCAATGTTGAAGGTCCAACCGAGGACCCGGAGATCTCGGCGATGCGCGAACGGCAAAAACGTAATTTCCTGGCGACGCTTCTCCTGTCTCAAGGGGTCCCGATGGTTCTGGCCGGCGATGAGATCGGCCGCACCCAGAAAGGAAATAATAATACGTATTGTCAGGATAATGAATTGAGCTGGATCGACTGGAATATCTCCAGAGAAAAAGAGCGCCTCCTTCTCCTGACGCGCCGGCTAATTCGTTTACGGCGGGAACAGCCGGTTTTCCGAAGGAGAAACTTTTTTCAGGGCCGGCTCATTCGCGGTTCCGAGGTCAGGGACATCACCTGGCTTGACGTGAACGGCCGGGAAATGAAAGATGAGGCCTGGAATGCTTCTTCGGCCAGATCGCTGGGGGTTCTTCTGGCCGGCGACGCGATCCAGGAGGTTGACGAGTATGGGGAACAAATTACCGGTGATACCCTCTTGTTGCTGATGAACGCGTCAAGCGAAGAGGCTCTTTTCATTCTACCGGGTTGCCCGGCCGCGATCGGCTGGGAAATTATTTTGGATACGTTCGATTCAAACGTGGATGCGATAACCGTGAGCGGAGGGAGGGAGTATAAATTAAGAAACCGTTCTTTGGCCGTTTTTATTCAGGTTAAAAAACCTATTAAAAACTGACGGAAATGAAGAAAACGCATCCAACAGAGGGCCTGATCCAATGAAGAGCGAACCCATGAAAACGGTGTTCAGTGAAGAAAAGCTGAGGAGCTTGGTTCTAAATAGGATAAGGAACATTTTTATCCCCTCCTCCGTTTATCGGATCCAGCTGAGCCGCGATTTTTCGTTTCAACAGGCGAAGTCCCTTATCCCATATTTAAAAGAGCTGGGTATTGAAGCGATTTATTGCTCGCCCTATTTTCAGGCCGCGCCGGGGAGCATGCACGGTTACAATGTGACCTCTCCCAATCAGCTTAATGCCGAGTTGGGTTCGATGGAAGATTACTTGCAGTTCTGCGAAACCCTGTCGCAAAACGGTTTGGAACAAATCGTCGATGTGGTTCCCAATCACATGGGAGTCATCGGGAACAACAACCGCTGGTGGCTCGACGTTCTGGAGAACGGCCCCAGTTCCGTTTATGCCCAATATTTTGATATCGACTGGAAACCCATCAAGACGGAACTATGGGGGAAAGTGCAATTGCCGGTCTTGGGAAACTTCTATGGTCGAGTCCTGGAAAACCGGGAAATTCAGCTCGTTTTCAAAAAAGGCGAATTTTCCGTTTCTTATCATGACCATTGTTTTCCCCTCGACCCTAAGACCTATCCGGTGATTTTGGAAAATGCGATCGCGGCTCTGGAGAAAAAGATGGGGCGGGACAATAAGGATTATCTGGAATATCTAAGCGTGATCACCGCTTTGAAATATTTGCCGGAGGCCTCTGAAGTTACGCCCGAAAGGATAATGGAGCGAAACCGGGAAAAGGAAATCGCGAAACAACGTCTGGAGGCTTTGGCCGAGCGCTCAGACGAAGTCAGAAGTTTTATCGAACATCAAGTCGGTTTTTTCAACGGGAATAAATCCGATCCGAAAAGCTTTGATCCTATCGACCGACTTTTCGGTCTCCAACCGTATCGCCTGACCTTCTGGTCGGTGGCTTCGCAGGAAATCAACTATCGACGTTTCTTCGACATCAACGAGTTCGCGGCGATTCGGATCGAAGATGAAAAAGTCTTTCAACATTACCATGATCTGCTTTTTAAACTGATCAAGGAAGGGAAAGTGAGTGGTTTGCGGATCGACCACCCCGACGGGTTGTATGATCCACCGGTGTATTTTCGGAGGCTTCAGCGTGAATACCTTCTCCAGATGGTCTTGAAAGAATGGGAAGGTCGGACGCGTCCCAAAACGGGAGAAGCCGAAGAAATTGACAGGGAGGCCGTGCGGGAAACGCTGGATCGCCTGCTGATCAATGAATTTTCCTCCTCGCCCGCCTTCTATGTCGTGGCCGAGAAAATCTTGGACCGTAAGGAACCGTTGCCTGACAATTGGAATATCCACGGGACGGTCGGTTATGATTATTTAAACAGCCTCAACGGCCTTTTTGTCGATTCTCGCAACGAGAAGGCTTTTGAGAAATTATACGAAGAATATATCGGGCACCAAATCGATTTTGACGAATTGGTTTACAACAAAAAAAAGTTTTTTGGTTTGGTGCCGATGGCCAGCGAAATCAATTCCCTGGGGCATCGCTTGGACCGGATTTCCGAGACAAACAGGAAATTCAGAGACTTCACAAGAAACGATCTGACTGTGGCCATCCGGGAAACGATAGCCGGCTTTCCCGTCTATCGAACCTATGTTTCCCCGGACAGCGACGTTGTTTCGGAAAGAGACGAAAAATATATTCGAGCGGCCGTTGAAAAGGCCCGCAAGAAAACGCCCGCCCTTAATCCCGCGGTATTCGATTTTTTGCGGGATGCGCTCCTTTTACGTCTTGAAACTGAAGCCGGAAGTGAAGAGTCGAAACTGTATCGCGATTTCCTGCTCCGGTTTCAGCAATTAACGGGCCCCATTATGGCCAAGGGGGTCGAGGATACTTCCTTCTATGTCTACAACCGTCTCGTGTCGCTTAACGAAGTGGGCGGGGATCCTTTTTACTTCGGCCACACGGTCGAGGATTTTCATCGTCAAAACATCAAGCGTCACAAGCGTTGGCCGGGCGCCATGCTCACTTCTTCGACGCACGACACCAAGCGCAGCGAAGATGTGAGAATGAGGATTAATGTTCTAAGCGAGATCCCCGATGAATGGAAATCCGTGATTTGTGAATGGGCCGAAAGCAACGCCAAATATAAAACGACCCTGGATGGAGTCCCCGAACCTCGGCGGAATACGGAATATTTTATTTATCAGACGTTATTGGGGGTCTGGCCGGATCATCCCATGACGGTCCAAACCCTGGACGCCTTTTACGACCGGATATGGGGATACGTGCTGAAGTCTATCCGTGAGGCGAAGGTTTATACCAATTGGTCCAAGCCCGACACCGAATACGAAGAGGCGGTCGATCGATTTACAAAAGCCATCCTGACGCCTAGCGCTTCGAACCTTTTTTTAAAGAGTTTTATACCTTTTCAGAAAAAAATCTCATTTTACGGAAAACTCAACAGTCTTTCAGCCACCTTGCTTAAAATCGCATCCCCAGGGGTTGTGGATATTTATCAGGGGAATGAAACATGGTGTTATCACTTGGTCGATCCTGATAACCGCCGGCGAGTCGATTTCGAATCGCGGATACGTCTATCAAGCACGATGAAAAAGGAACTCGAAGACCATAAAATCGGCCGGCTTTCCAATCAAAGTCTTGAATCAATAAACATGGAGCAACTTAAATTCATCAACACCTGGAAGGGTCTGCGGTTTCGTCGTCAACACAAGGAAATGTTTGTCGGCGGGGAGTATGTGCCCGTGGAAGTTAAGGGGAAAAAAGAGCTGAACGTCGTTGCCTTTATCCGGAGACGCGGTAGAGATATCGCGCTGGTGATGGCCGGTCGATTCTTTACTCATTGGCCGATCGAGGCCGAATTAAATCTTTCACCCGATTTTTGGGAAAACACGGAAATTATCTGGCCTGAAGACGTGGAGCTTCCGGCCAGGCTTTGGGATGTCGCGGCTTCCGAGACCATTGAAATCGTCCCCCGGAAACAGAGTTATGCCCTTAAGGTTTCCGATCTTTTTCGGCAGACCTGCGCCTGTCTTTTGACCAACATCGAGGAACGAGAATGAACCGACTTTCGTCTTCCCCCGATCTTAAATTAGGAGCGGCGAAACGGGGGCCGGGCCGCTATTCCTTCAGAGTCTGGGCTCCTTTTTGCTCGAAGGTATCGCTGAAACTTTTTTCTCCCCGGAGAGAGATCTTGGTGGCCATGGAAAAGGACGGCCATGGATACTTTCAGGTGGAAGCTTCAAATATCCACTCCGGAACGTTGTATTCATATGTTTTGGACGGCCGGAAAGAGCGTCCCGATCCCGCCTCGCGTTTTCAGCCGGAGGGCGTTCATGGCCCCTCCTGTGTGGTGGATCCCGATATTCATCAATGGAAAGACGGAAAATGGAAAGGCCCGGCCTTCCAAGATCTGATACTTTATGAAGCCCATATCGCGACGTTGACATCGGAAGGGACTTTCGAAGCGGCGATAAAAAAAATTCCCTATCTCAATAAACTGGGGATCACATGTTTTGAAATGATGCCGGTGGCCCAATTTCCGGGTAAGAGGAATTGGGGCTATGACGGAGTCGGCCTGTATGCGGTTCAAAACAGCTATGGCGGGCCCGAAGGGCTTAAAAAGCTTGTCGATGCCTGTCATGGCGCGGGGCTGGCCGTCTGTCTTGATGTCGTTTATAACCATTTTGGCCCGGAAGGGAACTATCTCCACGATTATGGTCCTTATTTTACCGGGAAATACCACACGCCTTGGGGCGAGGCGATCAATTATGACGATCGGGAAAGCGATCACGTAAGGCATTTCATCATTCAAAACGCCCTCCATTGGATCTCCGAGTATCATCTCGATGCCTTGAGGCTGGATGCGATTCACGGGATTTATGATCTAAGCGCCAAACATATTTTAAAGGAATTAAATGAGGCCGTTCAGCGTTTGGCTAAAAACCTCGGACGTCGGGTTCACGTGATCGCCGAAAGCGATCTGAATGACTCCCGGATGATCCGGCCGAAAGAACAGGGGGGATACGGATTATCCGGGCAATGGAGTGACGATTTTCATCACGCCGTGCATTCTTATCTGACCGGTGAACGGCAAGGCTACTATGAAGATTTCGGCCGCCTGCAAGACATCTCCAAAGCGATTCAAAATGGGTTTGTCTATGACGGGAAATATTCGCCGTTTCGCAAAAGGCGACATGGGAATTCCGTCAAAGATCTGGCGCCGGAAAAGTTGATCGTTTGTATCCAAAATCATGACCAAGTTGGAAACAGGGCCTTCGGGGAGCGTCTCTCGACGCTGGTTGATTTCGACAAACAGAAGCTGGCCGCCGCCCTTTTAATTTTATCCCCCAATACCCCGCTCTTGTTCATGGGACAAGAATATGGAGAAAGAGCGCCGTTTCAATATTTCGTCGATCACGGGGATGCCGACCTGATCCGGGCCGTGCGGGAAGGAAGAAATAAAGAGTTCACGGCTTTTGGCTGGACAAAAACGCCCGACCCGGAATCGGAAAAAACGTTCCTGGATTCCAAACTCAACTGGGATGCCAAGGGGAAAAGCGAGAATCGCTATCTATGGCGTCTCTATAAAGATTTAATTGCTCTGAAGAAAAAGACGCTTTGGGGAGCGCGCCTTTCCATGGTTTGGGTGGATGAACAAAACCGGTGGCTCGCCTTCGAATATATCGGACGGAAACAGGTTCGGTGCGGAATCGTTGTTTCATTCCTCGACCGGGAGCAGAATATTGTTTCGCCCTTTGGGATGGGGCGATTCGATGAACTATTCAATACGGCGTATGGCCGATACGGGGGAAAAGCAAAACAAAATTCAAGCAAAGGCCGCCGAGAAATTCGGATTCCGAGTTCTTCCGCAGTGGTCGGAGTCATCGGAGGCAAAAGGGGCGCTCCCGGATGAATAAACGGGGATCAAGATGATGGTTCGGCCGGAGGGCAGCGAGGAAGGACATAAGAACTCATTGACATTAAGCTCGCCAACTAAAAATAAAATCCGCAACGCGAAAGAGACTCGCCTTTTTCGTTGATCCGAAGGCGCTCAAGATCGACAAGGCCCGGGCGGTCGCCTGGTACCGGGAGGCCGGCTGGATTTAATGGTCCGATAAGGCCGAAATGCCCCGGCGCCCGCCCAAAACCTACCCGTGAAAACTCCAAATGATGGCCGTGTTTGGCAGTTTTAGATACCTTTCGTTGGGGATTTGAAATGCGGGTGGATTCTATTGACATCGATCAACGTCCGTGTTTATTCTCTACTTATAAGGGAAAAAGCTGATTCCGCGCTTATCGGGAGAGCTCCTCGCTTGACGCGAGACAGGAGACCCTTCTGCCGGAGGAAAAAATGAAAAAACTCATCATCGGAATCGTGATTTCGGGATTGTCCATTTCGGCCTGGCTTTTAGGCGGACAGACAGACTTGCGTCTCCGAATCGAAGCTAGTCCGGACACGATTTTCAAGTCAGGCAACATCCAAGCCCGCATTTTGAATACCTCCGCTTTTCAAAAACCCGGGGCCGCGAGGGAACGGGTTATTCTTCTCGTCAACGAGCGGCTGTACGGCGCGCTAACGAAAGAAATCCGCCAGCTCATTCAAGACATGTTCGACGAAGGGATCGACGTCTGGCCGTTCCTCGTCGATCACGCGCAATTTCTCGCCTCGCCGATATCGTGGCGCACCGACGCCGGGGCGTGGCTGAAAAACTTCGTCCACGATGCCTACTTCCAGGCCGGATTGGACAAGATCCCCGGACGCGAGAATCGGGGGCTTGTCATCCTGGGGGCCTTTCCCGCCACTTTCATCAATTGGCACCAGGAAACGAAGTGGCCGCGGGACAAAGATTTCCCGCCTCCGCCGCAATGGACCGAACCCAAAGTAACAAACGATTTCGTCAACGGGGCGATCGACCTCAACTGGGCCCCTTATCGGGACCAAAATCCAATAAGGTACGACATTAGAGTCTATGAGGTTCCGAAACCCGCCGACAATCCCGCCGACCGCGTTCCTCTCCCGAACGATTTCACGACAGTGCCCGGAAACCAGACGGACTGGACGTATTATCCCTCCCTTCAAGGCCAGAGGAACTTTCAATTCGAAGTCGTTCCCATCTTCAATAACGCGGCTCCCCCGCCGTCGGCCTTCAGTAACATCGTCAACTGGAATTTTCTCGTCAATCCCTCCGATTACGTTCTGGCGGACATCGACGGATTCCAGACCGTCGTTAGCCGGATTTTCGAATACCAGCAGGAGGGCGGGCAGAATTACAAAATCGATGCAAATCCCCATCTTGTCGTCACGCACAGGATCGATTCCAACGCGGCCGGACATGAGATCTCCCCGACCGATAAGAAAGCGGGCCGGAAATACGCGGAGACCGAGATGACTTACGGCCGCATCGACGCCTTTTCCCTTACCGGTGGCTGGGCGACGCCGGGACTCGACGCCGCCTTCATCAACGATCGAAGGATGGTGTCTCCCGCCAGGTATTTCGAAGAGGAAGTAGCTCTCATTCGTGGCTATCTCCTGCGAAATCATGGCTGGCGGAAAAACAAGATCGTCCGCGACGCGTATGACCGGATTTATATTTTCCGTTCGAGCGACTTTATCGGAAAAATCGACGAGAAGACACAGATCAAGTCTTTATGGGACCATCAACCCGGGATAAGGCAGGTCCTCCTTGACGACGCGAAAAAAGCGTCCGGGGGGCCGAATGATAAATATCCGACGGCGACATTGTATGCCGATAAGAAATTCTTGGGAGCCTCGCTTCCGCTGAAGGATAAGGATGGCGAGGCTGACCTCGACCAAACGGCATTCCCAAACCGAACGGCATCTTCATTGAAGATCGACCTTCAGGGAGGCGGGGGGCTTGTTTTCCTTTTTTCCAAGCCGCGGTCCGATGGAAACCGGCAAAGCTTCAATTCGGATATCGATGATTTGGGGACAACCAAGGTCGGAGACGATGCCGTTTCTTCCGTGGAACTTTGGAACGCGTTCGAGGCGAGTTCCCCATCGTGGGATTCCAAGAGCCATCTTTTCAGGCATCTTCAGGCAAACTGGAGGCTGGTCGACCTCGGGGCCCATGGGAACCCTGATGGATTTTTATTAAGCAGGGGAATGGCCGGTCCGGATCTGGACAGGCCGTGGGAAGAACGCGCAGTCTCGGCGGTGGACAAGACGAAAAACGGACCCGAAGACATCTGGCGGTTGGGAGGGGACATTAAGTTCCTCATCAACCATTCCTGTTTCAACGGCCAGTTCATGGCTCCCGGGAATGCCGCGACGACTTTTTTATTCAGAAATAAGGTGCTGGCCGAGTGGGCCTGGTCCGGCGCGGGCACGATTGAACACGAGGTCCTCCACGACCGCCTGCGCACGGGAGACCGTTTCGGCGCGGCTGCCATGAAGAACATGGACGCGCAAATGAGTGCCGCGGGTTCCAATCCGTGGAGAACGTATTTCTCGGTCGTTCTCGGAGACCCGACGCTTCGGCTGTTCTACCGGCTTCCCGACCTCGTGGTGAAGGAAGTCAAGCCCCTTTTGGAAGTTTCAAAGCTCGGCGCTCCCCCGGTTTTTCGGGCGGTCATCGGGAACCATGGGGATCGGGGGTTGGACCAGAACCAGTTCATCGACGGAAGGTGGGAGATCTATCCGGCATCGGGCGACCGGCTCCTTCAGAACGGAGTTTTTTCTTCCCCGCCCTTGAAAGCCGGAGAGGAGCGAGTCGCCGAATTCAGCAGCGGGCGCCCGTTCGCCCGGGGAGAATACAAGATCCGTCTCATTCTCGACGACAAGAACAAAATCCCCGAATCGGACGAGAATAATAATACAAGGGAAACGACATTCATCGTTGTCGGCGAACCGAAAGAGCCGCCCCGGCGGAAGACGCGGTTTCAGATTAAGTTGGGCGGATTGAGCGAAATCCTGGACGAGCCCCCCTTCATTTTCGGACAGCCGAATACCGAGGGGACTCGCCTTGAATTTTCCGACGCCCAAGACTTCGTCACGGGATCCACGTTTTCCCTCAGCGGCGAAGCCTCGATCGAAGTGTTCTTGACGTCCTTCATTTCCCTGGATATCGGGGCCGCGTACACCGAACGGACAACCCGTGTCGAAAACACGAACCGACCCGGATATGCGGACGAAACGTCGCTGAAAACCGCGTCCGTTCCCGTCCTCCTTAAGCTCAACGTCGGAGGGGGGAACGTCCGCTTCTTTCTCGGCGGCGGAATAGAGAGCATGTACCTGCTGTCCATGAAAAACCGTTTTCAGTGGCAAAGCGGGGGGACGTCCCACGAAGAATATTTCGGCGACGATGAAACGAAGTTCGGGAAGCGGCTCGTCGATCTGCTGGGTTCGCGCTTTTCGCCGGCCGCTCTGGTCTCGGTCGGGATTCGGGTGGGTGCGTTAATCTTGGAAGGCCGTTATTTTTCCGGACTCAGCGACTTGAGCCTCGACTTCTCCCAAACATATGTCGGCGGGAAGGTCAACGCCGGAAAAATCCGGGGACTCTCGCTCCTGGCCGGGTTTTCTTTTTGAGGAGAGTCCTCAAGCGCTGTCGATTCCTTTTTCGGCGAAATAATCCCGGATGACCTCGCGAACGATGCCGTCCTGTTCCCTGTCTTTCAGACCCGTGAATCACCTCCCCGGCCGGGGAATACCACTGAGAAGGAGAAAAATGGCAATAAAATCCTGGCCCGGCGCATGGGAGAATTTAACAAAATCCATGAACGGGAGCTCACCGTTGCGTGTCCCGACGGAATTCGAAACCATGGGAACTTCGCCCGGGCCCGGAAGGAAGCCCTTGTTCAAAGTCAGGTTGAAGGCCGGAGGGGCCCCGGACGGTTGATGCAACCGGCAGCATCTGATATATAAATAATAGCGAACATGAAAAACGCCTCATCCGTCCTCCTGACTACGGCGATCCTCCTCGGGACTTTTGCCTGCGGGAGCCGGGCGCCGGCCACAGACCTGCCCGCGACTTTGATCTGGGACTGCGACCAGTCCGCCATCGAGCCGGCCGCGGGCAAGACGAACGTCTGGAGCGGTTTCGAGGTCCGCGAAGGGTACTTCTCGGCCGAAAAGACGACTCCCCGCTTCATCCTCTGGCGCCGGGCGGAGGAAGAGACCCGCCTGACCGTTGAATACATCCTGAGGGGAGAGCCGTGCCGCTTCCGGGTTAACGGAACCCGCGTCGGCCGGCTCGCGCCCTCGACCGAGTCCGTGTCCGTCGAGCTCGCCGCCCGCCTGAACGCCGGTTATAATTTTTTGGAGTTCGAAACCAA
>CAYSGA010000011.1:0-18098 GCA_964430165.1 uncultured Eubacteriales bacterium | reverse complement strand
CTCCCTATTTCTAAGGAGGGTAGGGTGGATAATACCTAAAAGAAATTGGAAGCGCTTTGGGCAATTAGTTCGGGGGAAGATCAGTCAGTACTCCCCCCGGGCGGTGGTCAGTGCTTCGGCACGGGAGGAGGCCCGTCGGGAATGAACGGCTTGTAGACCACGCCCTTCGTCTTCTCCCGGAACTCGGCCTGGATGGCCTGGAGGGTCTTCGCGTCCTCGAATAAGTCCACCATCGTCGCCGCCAGAACCTTGGCCGCGTAGACAAGCCCTTTATGTCCGATCGACATCCCTCCGCAGGCGACCACGGGCCAAGCATGCCAGGGAGTGTCTGCCGGCGCGGTCGTGGCGTTCATGCTCAGCGTGGGAACGAACCAACTGACGTCGCCGACATCCGTTGAGCCGCCCTCGGGATCCGGCTTCGGGGCCGCCCACGGCTGAACCGCACCGTCGAGTCCCTTGGGATCCACGCCTGTCGCGCGCTGGATCTCTTTGGCGAATTCCTGTTCCTCCGGCGTGAACTGGATGGGGCCGAGCCACACGAGGTTTGCGAACATCACTTTTTCCCCGGTTATATTGACGAGGGTCTCCCAGTCGCCCGACTGCACCGTGATCTTCGATTCGACCTCAGCCATCATGGCTGCGCCCTCGGCGATCCGGCGCGCGCGGCCGAGCAGATGCTCGGCTCCGGCGCCCTTTGAATCGCGAACCCAGCACCAGAGTTTGGCATAAGCCGGCACCACGTTCGGCACGTCGCCCCCGTTCAAGATCGAGTAGTGCATGCGGACGGTGGGCCTGACGAATTCGCGCATGCGGTTCAAACCCGCGGTGAAGAACTCCAGGGCCGCCACGGCGCTGCGCCCGTTCCAGGGGTCGGCCGCCGCGTGCGCGGTTCGGCCGCTGAATTCGACGATGAAGTCGACGATCGCCTGCGAGCCGTCGACCGAGACCCGGGTCTTATCGTCGGGGTGCCAGGTCAGACAGACGTCGAGGTCGTTGAACAGCCCCTCGCGGGCCATGTACACCTTGCCGCCCACCGATTCCTCGGCGGGCGTGCCGTAGAAGCGAACCGTGCCCTTGAGTTTTCCCTCGGTCAAGAGGTCTTTGATGGCCAGGGCCGCTCCGCGGGCCGCCGTGCCCAACAGGTTATGCCCGCAGCCATGGCCCGGCGCGCCGGCCTGCAGGGCTTCCTTCGCGGACCGAGCTCTCTGGGACAGGCTCGGCAGGGCGTCGTATTCGCCGAGGACGCCGATGATCGGCCGGCCCTCACCGTAACTCGCCACGAACGCAGTCGGCATTCCCGCCACTCCGCGTTCGACCGCGAAGCCCTGCTTTTCGGCATAGTCCGCAAGTGCTTCCGACGATCGGGCCTCCAGCAGGGCGGTTTCGGCCAAGCCCCAGATCCGATCGCTGAGATCGATGATTTCGGCCTTGTGCCTTTCGACCGAAGCGACGGCTTCCTCCTTCTTCTTGACGGAGACGCCGGCCGTCAGCTGCGAAGTGATCAACAGACCGGCGAGCATGACCGCGGCGCGCGGAAGACGCGTTTTCATGAGCATCCTCTCTTTCATTTCAAGCCCGAATTTGAAGCAAAGAGACTATATCGCCCCGTCTGAACGGCTGTCAAGAAAACGCGCGCACCAACGGTGGCAGGATCACGTCGGGAATGATCCTCGAGCGCCTCAACCGGGTGATTTTCGAGTACGGCCAGGCGTGCTGCGACATATCGGAGCCGTACCGCCGCTTGACCGCGGCGTCAGCTCTCTCGGCTCAGGATACGATCCTGAAGCGGGCCTCGATGATTGTGCTCAAGGACACGTTTTGTTAAGGCAGACGCCACCCCCCGCGACAGGAACCCGAAGGGAAGAAGGATCTTTGAGTCGACTAAGCTTTTTTAGTTTTGGCGAAGATGAGGTCGAAGAGGAGATAGACCGCGGCTACGCCGACGACGATATAAACGATGCGCACGATGTCCCCGAAACCGAAGATCTTGGTCACCAGATCAAACTTGAACACGCCGATCAATCCCCAGTTGATGCCGGCGATCACGACGATAAGCTGACAGATCCATCCTAAGATACCGATCTTTTTCATGACTCTCTCCTTTAATGGTATCATAGTCGGGACCGGGGAAATAAGCAACCCAAAAAAATATTTTTATTTGCCGGTTTCCCCATGATTGGGCTGCGGTTAGCTCTCCCCGAAAAAGCTCGCTTGCCAAAGCCTTTTTGTCATGATAATCTGCCAAAAAGGGGACGAAAAGCGTCCCCGGGGCGATAGATAATTTTTTCAAGGAGTTAAAAAATGGCCAAAATCAAGGTGACCAAGAGTGTGGGAATGATAACGAACCAAATTTGTTTCGAATCAAGCCGGGCCGGGCAAGTTCCCGCGGCCTGAAAGGCGCCGTCAGCCGGCGGTCCGGCCTGTTGTCCCCGTCGTAAAACGAATCGGCCGCGGGCCGGCAATCCCTGAATCACGAGTCATCGGAATGAAAGAATCGAAAGAAACAGAATACTTCGGAAAAGACAAAAGAGAACAGCGGGTTGTCGTCACGGGGATCGGTGTCGTCAGTCCGATCGGAATCGGGAGGGATGCGTTCTGGGACGCCCTGCTCCACGGCCGCAACGGGGTCGGCCGAATCACGCACTTTGACCCTTCGGAATATCGATCGCAGATGGCCGCCGAGGTTAAGGACTTCCGGCCTGAAAATTGGATCGAGGAAAAGACCATCAGCCGTTTGGACCGTTTCACCCATTTCGCCTTGGCCTCCGCGGCCTTGGCCGTCCGGGACGCTGGGTTGGACGGCGTCCCGTTCGACCAAAATCGGGCCGGGGTCATCATCGGGTCGGGGATCGGCGGGGCGGAGGCGCTTGAAGAAGGCTTCGGGCTCCTCCGGGATAAAGGACCGAAATCTCTGGGCCCGTTCATCGTCTCGAAAAGTCTGATCAATACCGCCGCCTGCATGGTTTCCATCAAACACGGGCTCAAAGGGCCTTTATCCGCTCCCTCCGTGGCCTGCTCCACCGGGGCCAACGCCATCGGCGACGCTTTCCGCATTCTGCAACGGGGCGATGCGGACATCATGCTGGCTGGCGGGTCGGAGGCCAGTGTCAGCCCGCTTCCCTTCGCCGGTTTTTGCGGCACACGGTCGATGTCGACCCGCAACGGCTGTGTCGAAAAGGCCAGCCGTCCATTCGACAAGAACCGGGATGGATTCGTTATGGGCGAAGGGGCGGCCGTCCTCGTCCTGGAAACGCTCGAACATGCCTGCCGGCGTAAAGCCCGGGTCCTGGCCGAGCTTGCGGGCTATGGAAACACGGCCGATGCCTTTCATTTTACCGCTCCGGAGCCCGCCGGCGACGGCATGATGAGAGTCATGAAAGCGGCTCTCAAGGATGCGGGTCTGGAGCCGGCCGCCGTCGGTTATATCAACGCCCATGGGACTTCGACGGTCATGAACGATAAAATCGAAAGCGCGGCCATCCTGAAGGTCTTCGGCGAGCATGCCCGGCGCTTAAAAATCAGCTCGATCAAGTCGATGATCGGGCACCTCCTGGCGGCGGCCGGAGCCGTGGAATTCGCGGCCACGGTGATGAGTGTGATCACGGGCCGGATTCCGCCGACGATCAATTTCGAGGAACGCGACCCGGAGTGTCCCTTGGATTACGTGACCGCCGGCGCGGAATCCCTGGATCTCGGAGCGGCGATGAGCAATTCGTTCGGATTCGGCGGAGGCAACGCTTGTCTGGTCGTAAAAAGGTTCGGTGGCGGAAATGAAAATTCCCAAGCTTAAAATCGGCAGTATCACCGCCGACGTCCCCATTGTCCAGGGCGGGATGGGCGTGCGGGTCTCGCTCTCTTCCCTGGCCGCGGCCGTCGCCCGGGAGGGGGCCGTCGGCACCATCTCCAGCATCGGCCTGGGCGACCCCGAAGCCTCCAAGAACGAATATGAAAAAGCATCCCGGGAAGCCCTGGAGATGGAGATCCGAAAAGCCAAACGCGAGACGGACGGCCCCTTGGCCGTCAATTTTATGGGCGTGCTCAGCAACGTGGACGACCTGATCCTGGCCGCGGTTCGGGAAGGCATCAAAATGATCGTGTATGGGGCGGGTCTGCCGGCCAAACTGCCCGGCCTTGTCGAGGACCCGTCGGTCAACCTCGTTCCCATCGTCAGCTCCGGACGGGTCGCCGAATTGATCCTGAGGTCTTGGGAAAAACGCTTCGCCCGGACGGCCGACGCCCTGATTCTGGAAGGTCCTTTGGCGGGGGGGCACCTGGGTTTTTCCCATGAACAGCTCCGGAATATCGACGACTACTCCTTGGAAAAACTCATCCCGGAAATTCTGGAGGCCGTCAAACCGTTCGAGGACCGCTTTGGGAAAAAAATCCCCGTCATCGCCGGCGGCGGAGTGTATACGGGCGCAGATATCGCCCGGATGCTGTCTTTAGGGGCCTCCGGGGTCCAAATGGCCACTCGCTTCGTCTGCACCGAGGAATGCGACGTCTCCCGAGAATTCAAGCGAAGCTACCTGGACGCCAAAGAAGAGGACATCGTTATTATCAAGAGTCCCGTTGGAATGCCGGGGCGGGCCATCCGGAACAACTTCCTGAAAAATCTCGAAGTCGTGGACAAGCTCCAGATCAAATGCGATTACCGCTGCCTGACCGCTTGCAAGGTCGCCGAGGCCAAGTACTGTATTGCCCTGGCTCTCGTCAATTCCTACAAGGGAGATGTCGATAACGGTCTGATCTTCTGCGGCCAGAACGCCTACCGGATCAATAAGATTGTGACGGTCAAGGAGCTTATCGCCGAACTCATGTCCGAGCTCGAAGTAGTCTGAAGCGGCGGCTGATTAGGCAAATTATTCTAGGAAGGCGATGGCTTTTTGGCGAAAACCCTGATATACATAATGCCGGTGAATGTCGGCCGGCCGGTAAAAGAAAATTTCGGCGTTTTCCATGATCTGCCGGAGAAAAACATCTGAATCGGACAGGAGGAGAAAATGGAAATGAAGCGGAAACTGGTACAACTGCGGCAAAAGGAATATATCGAACACAAACTGCAAAATCGGCTGTCTTTCCTGTCCGGGAAAGGGATCAAATCTCCCAAGGCCGATAAAGATACTCTCGTTAGAAAATGGAAGGCCGATATCAAAGCCATCAATAAAAGGCTGAGGCTGATGGCCGACCACGAAAAGAGAACGGAAGAAATGGCAAGGATAAAAGCGGAAAGGGCCGCAACCCCGCAGCAAGAAGCGGCCCCCCGGAAAGAAAAAGAAAGCGGAAAAGGGGAGAAACCCAGGAAAATTCCCGCAGAGGGCAAGGGAAAAAAGATAAAAGCGGAAAAAAAGGCGGCCCCGCCGAAAGCGCCGGAAGGCGTCAAAAGCTAGGAGAAGACGGTTATTTATCGAAAAGTCCAATTTCGGACGATAAGACCAGGGCCGCCCTGAATGCGGTCAAGGTTGTCCGGTTATCAACGCCTATAGAAAGAGAGGAATTGTTGCGCCGCGGTCAATGACAGACGGCATCAATTCTTACGGAAATACCGCGAAATGGACGCAAATGTTGACATTATTTGTCAATACGGATAAAAGTGATACACTAGGGTTAAAATGGGCTCAACAATCGGCGAAGTGCTCCTGAAGGAAAAAATTCTGACGGTCGACCAACTGAAGACCGCCCAGGATTTTCAAAAAAAACACGATGTCCCTTTGAGCTCGGCCATCGTTTCCCTCAATTTCGTCAGCGGGGAGGAAATGGCCCAGGGGCTGAGCCGACAGCTCGGATATCCGTACATCGACCTGGATCAGTTTGAAGTCTACCCCGACGTCATCAGCCTGATCACCGCCGATTCGGCCAAGAAATCCCTGGTCATGCCGATTCACCGCATCCGGTCATTTCTGACCCTGGCGATGGTCGATCCGACCGACCTGGACATCATCGAGGATATCCGTTTCCGGACGGGGTTGAGCATTCAGCCCGTTATCGCCTCCGAAAGCGGAGTCCTCAACGCGATCAACAAGTACTACGGCGCCGGCCACGCCCTCAGGGTCAAAAAAAACATCGAGGAAATCGAACTGGCCGAGGATTCGAAAATCAGCGCCATCGACCAGATCGAGGAGATCAAGGACGAACCCGAGGAAGGTGATGTCGAGGAAATGCCCGACGAGGCGCCGATCATCACCCTGGTCAACAACATCTTCGTCGAGGCCATCAAAAAGGGCGCGAGCGACGTTCATTTCGAGCCCTATGAAAGATCCTTCCGTATCCGGTACCGGATTGACGGCATCCTCTACGAAGCCATGAATCTCCCGATGAAATTCAAGAACGCGGTGACTTCCCGGGTCAAGATCATGTCCAACATGGACATCGCCGAAAAGCGCCTGCCCCAGGACGGCCGGATCAAGATGCGGGCCAAGCTGGACAAGGCGGGGAAAAAAGAAGTCGACATGCGCATTTCCTGTCTCCCGACGATCTTCGGGGAGAAGATCGTCGCCCGTATCCTCGACCGCGACAACCTCAATATCGATCTGAACAAGCTCGGCTTCGAACCCGAGTCGCTGGCGACGTTCCAGCGGGCGATTGCCCGGCCGTGGGGCATCATCCTGGTCTCGGGACCCACCGGAAGCGGCAAGACGAACACCCTCTATTCGGCCATCTCGACGCTCAACGGGATGGAAAAGAACATCATGACGGCCGAGGACCCGGTCGAGTTCTACATGCCCGGCATCAACCAGGTCAACATCCGGGATGAAATCAATTTGACCTTCGCCGCGGCCCTCCGGGCCTTCCTCCGCCAGGATCCGGACATCATGTTGATCGGGGAAATGCGCGACCAGGAAACCGTCGATGTGGCCATCAAGGCCGCCCTGACGGGCCATCTGGTGTTTTCCACCATCCACACGAACGACTCGGCGGCCACGATCCACCGGCTCATGAACATGAACATCGAGCCCTTCCTCATCGCCGATTCCCTCGCCCTTGTTGTGGCCCAGCGGCTGGTCCGCAGGGTTTGCAAAAAATGCGGAGCGCCGACGAAGCTTCCCGTCAAGTCGCTGACTGAAATGGGCTTCACCCCCGAGGAAGCCGAAAACGTCACCGTCATGCAGGGTCGCGGGTGCGACACCTGCCGCAATACCGGCTATAAGGGCCGGACCGCGCTATTTGAGGTCATGGAACTCAATCCGGCCATCCGGGAAATGATCCTCCTCCGGGCCCAGTCCAAGGATATCAAGAAAAAAGCCGTGGAGAGCGGCTTGATTACGATGCGGCGCAGTGGCTTGATCAAAGTCATGGCCGGAATCACCTCCCCGGAAGAAGTCCTTCGAGAAACCATCCGAGACTAGGAGAGCCGTGATGCCGCTTTCGATGCACGATCTTCTTAAATTGGCGGTCGAGGCCGACGCCAGCGACCTGCATCTGACGACGTACATCCCCCCGCGGATTCGCATCTATGGGGAATTGAAGTCGATCGACCATCCGCCCCTGACCCCGACCGAGTCCAAACAGCTCATTTACAGCATCCTGACCGACAAGCAGAAGAAAATGTTCGAGGAGAAGCTGGAACTCGATTTTTCGTTCGGGTTGAAGGACTTGGGCCGGTTCCGGGCCAACGTCTTCATGCAAAAAGGCGGCGTGGCCGCGGCCATCCGGCGTTTCCTGCCGACGATGTGGAGTTTCCAACGGCTCGGCATCCCCTCGCGCATCGCCCAGCTGTGTTTTCTCCCCCGGGGCCTGATCCTCAACACCGGTCCCACCGGGAGCGGCAAGTCGACGACCCTGGCCTGCATGATCGACCACATCAACACCGAACGGGCCGTCCATATCATCACGATCGAGGATCCGATCGAATACTTTTTCACCCCGAAGAAAGCCCTCATCAACCAGCGCGAACTCTTCGCCGACACCCTGTCCTACAAAAACGCCCTGCGCTCGGTGCTCCGGGAGGATCCTGACGTTGTCCTGGTCGGCGAAATGCGCGACCAGGAAACCGTCGAGGCCACCCTCCAGGTCGCCGAAACGGGGCATCTAACCTTTTCCACGCTGCACACGAATTCGGCCCCGGAAACGATTTCCCGGATCATCGACATCTTCCCGCCCCAGTACCAGTCCCAGGCGCGGGTCATGTTGTCGATGGTCCTGGAGGGCGTCATGTGCCAGTCTCTCCTGCCCCGGGCGGATGGAAAAGGGCGGGTCCTGGCCATGGAAATCCTGATTCCGAACCCGGCCATCCGCAACCTCATCCGGGAAAACAAGACCCACCAGATCTATTCCCAAATGCAGCTCGGCCAGGAAAAGTTCGGCATGTTGACGTTCAACCAGAACCTGTGCGACCTCCATTACCGGAAACTCATCACACTTGATACGGCCATGTCCGCAACCTCCAATCCGGAGGAGTTGACGGATCTCATCCAGCGGCGGGCGACCGGCGTCGGCGTGGCGGTCAAGCGCTGATCGCGGAGGATTTCCCATGCCTGAATTCGCCTGGAAAGGAACCAACAAGTTCGGCGACAGCGTGGATGGCCAGCGGGTGGCCGCCAACGCCGAGGAATTGACCCGGCTGCTTCAGCGGGAACAAATCAAGGTCGAAAGCGTCAAATCGGTCAGAGGGAAATTCAATCTCCCGTTTCTCAAGCGGGAAAAAGTCAAACAGAAGGAGCTGGCGGTCTTCGCCCGCCAGATGGCCGTTTTGATCGACGCGGAACTCCCCCTGATCCAGGGCCTTAATATCATGGCCGAGCAGACCCGGAACGCCTATTTCAAGCGGGTCATCTTCCAGGTCCGGGGCGACGTCGAAGCGGGCTCGAGCCTCGACCAGGCCCTTCGAAAATTTCCGAAAGTATTTAACGACTTGTTCTGCAACCTGATCGCCTCGGGAGAGCAGAGCGGTACGCTCGACACCATGCTCCAGCGGCTGGCCGATTACATCGAGAATTCGGTCAAGTTGAAAGCCAAGGTCAAGCAGGCGATGACTTACCCGGTCGCCATTTTCGTGTTCGCCCTTATCGTTGCGATTTTCATGCTCTGGAAGGTCATCCCCACGTTCGCCCAGATCTTCGTCGACCTTGGCGCGACGCTGCCGGGGCTTACCGTTTTCGTCATGGCCATGAGCAATTTCGTCCAGAAATACATCGTGTTCCTCGTCCTCGGCATCATCGGGGCGATTTTCCTCTTCCGGTATTACCGGAAAACGCAGGGGGGGCGGTGGACGACGGACGCGCTCATCCTCCGCCTTCCGTTGTTCGGCCCGCTGATGTCGAAAGTCGCAATCTCCCGCGTGACTCGGACCCTGGCCACGCTCCTGGGCGGCGGCGTTTCGATGCTCGAAAGCATCAAGATCACGTCGTCCACGGCGGGCAATGTGATCCTGGAGAAAAGCATCATGGACATCCGGAAGCAGGTGACGGAAGGCCGAAGCCTGACCGAATCCATCAAGAGCACCGGCCGGTTTCCGTTTATGATGGTCCAGATGGTCAGCGTCGGCGAGGCCACCGGGACGCTGGACAAAATGCTCAGCAAACTGGCCGATTTTTACGATTCCGAAGTCGAAGCCACGGTGGGCATGCTCATGGCCGTCCTCGAGCCGATCATGATGGTTTTCATCGGCGGGATGGTCGGCGGCCTCATCATTTCCATGTATCTGCCGATCTTCAGCCTGATGGGCCAGATTCAATGATTTGATGAAAACCCTCAAGCGAAACGTCCGCTGGCTTCTCCTCGGACGTCTGGTTGTCGTCAGTTCGCTGTTCACTGCGGCCGTCGTCATTCAATTGGCCACGGACTCGTTTCTTCCGCTGGCGCCGTTTTACCTGATGATCCTGGCCGAATATGCCACCGGCGCCGTTTTTCTCCTGCTGCTCTTGTTGGATTCCCACTACCGGGCCCAGGCCTACGCCCAGATTTTGATCGACCTCGGCGTGGTTACGGGGCTGGTCTATATTTCGGGGGGAGTCGGCGGCCAACTCTATTTTTTATACGTCTTCGCGATCATCGCCGCCGGCCTGGTCTTGGGAGGCCGGGCGGCGCTGATCACGGCGGCGTTTTCGGCGATCGTCTTCGGCGCCGTGGCCGACAGCCTGGCTTACGGCTGGATTCCCTATTTTCGTCCCGACCAGGCCGCGGAAACAGGGATCGGGCAGGTGCTCTATACGGTGTTCATGGCCTGGGGTTTATTTGCCGTCATTGCCGTCCTGATCTCCCGGCTGTCCTCGAGCCTCAGAAAAACGCGGGCCGCGTTGGACGCCGCCCAGCAGGAGATCAATATCCGGGAACGGGATGCGGCGGCCGGTCGGGCCTCGGCCTTTGTCGCCCACGAAATTCGCAATCCGCTGGCCGCCATTTCCGGCTCGGTCCAGGTCCTGCAAGGCGAACTCTCCCTCACCGCGGAACAGTCCCATCTCATGGACATCGTGGTCAAGGAGTCGCGCCGCATCTCCCAGTCCATCGAACAGTTTCTCAGTCTCGCCAGCCCGGGCAAGCAAACCTACGCGATGTTCAAGCTGGCCGAACCATTGACCGAAACGCTGACGATGCTCCGGATGAGCGGAGAGCTTTCCGACCGGGTCAAGGTCGGGGGAAATTACGGCTCCGCGCCGTATTCGTATTTCGGAAGCGCCGGGCAATTCAAGCAGGTGTTCTGGAATCTCATCGGGAACGCCCTGAAGGCGATGCCGGGCGGAGGAACTCTTTCGATCGACTTTCTCCGCCCGAATAAAAACGACCTCTCCATCCGGATCGTCGACACGGGACGGGGCATGACGGCCCCGGAAAAAGCCCGTGTGTTCGAGCCTTTCTACACCCGGTTCGACGGGGGCCGCGGCCTCGGCATGTCCGTCGTCCGGCAGATCATCGAGAGCTACGCCGGGAAAATCCATATTCAATCCGAGCCCCACGTCGGGACGGACGTCAAGATCGTCCTGCCTTACCGGGGATTCGGCCCGGGAGAGAAATCCGTGGCCGCGGCCGAACGTCCATGAATACGATTCTCATCGTTGACGACGAACGCTCGATCGTGGAGTTGCTGAGCGTCATCTTGAAGAAGGAAGGGTACGCGGTCATCACGAACCCGGGAACGCCCAGCATTTTCGAGGACATCGAGCAGAGGGACTTCGACCTCCTGATCAGCGACATCAAGATGCCGCAGGTCGACGGGATGGAAGTGCTCCGGCGGGTCAGGCAGGAAAAGCCCATGGTTCCGGTCATCATGATCACGGCCTACGCCAGCGTCAAACAAGCCGTCGAAGCCTTGCGTCTGGGGGCCATGGATTACGTCATGAAACCCTTCGACATCGAGGAGATCAAGGTCCTGGTGGCCAACGGCCTCGAGCACCGGCGGCTTCTCGAGGAAAACAAGCTCCTCAAGCGGACGTTCCGGGCGGAGACGAGCTTCGAAAACATGATCGGGATTAGCCGTCCGATGCGGGAGGTCTTCACCCTGATCGAGAAGGTGGCCTCGACCGATTCCACGGTCCTGATCACCGGGGAAAGCGGGACCGGGAAAGAGCTGGCCGCCCGGGCTATTCACTCCAACAGCCGGCGGCGCGACCGGGCCTTCGTTTCGATCAATTGCGCCGCCCTGCCGGAGAATCTCCTGGAAAGCGAGCTCTTCGGACACGTCAAGGGGTCGTTCACCGGGGCGGTCTCGGACAAAAAGGGGATGTTCGAAACGGCTCACGCCGGAACGATTTTCCTGGACGAGGTAGGGGAAACATCGCCCTGGACCCAGGTCAAGCTCTTTCGCGTCCTCCAGGAGCGGACGATCCGCCGGGTCGGCGGCAACGAAGAAATCCCGGTGGACGTCCGGATCATCGCCGCGACCAACCAGAACCTCCGCAAACGGATCGAGGAGGGAAAGTTTCGGGAGGAGCTGTTTTACCGCTTGAACGTCATCTCCGTCGACATGCCGGCCCTGCGCAAGAGGCCGGAGGACATTCCCCTCCTGATCCAGCATTTCCTCCGGAAACACTGCGAACGGATGAGCTGCAAGGTGAAGCGGTTGGCGCCCGAAGTCATCGCCGCGCTGGTGAAATATTCCTGGCCGGGCAACGTCCGCGAGCTCGAAAACATCATTGAGCGAATATGCGCCGTCGAGGAACGGGAAATGATCACCGCGGAGAGCCTCCCGCCGGGCATCGTCAACGTTGGAATGGTTCCGCCCGAGGGGGTGCTTGCCCTGTTGCCGGGCTTCAATCTCGAAAGGCATCTGGACCAGGTGGCCCAGGCATATATCGAAGAGGCGGGATCGACGGCCGCGGGCAATATGCGCCGCATGGCCGAGCTTCTCGGCGTCAGCTATCGATCGCTTCGCTATTTGATCAAGAAATATCAAATTAAACCGCCGCGCGGTTCCGCGTTGCGTGCGGACGAGGACGGCCCCGTTTCACCTTCTCGCGATTAGTGACAAATTTCGTCATCCGGGTGACAAAAAAGGTCCATTCCCCGGTTCTCTTCGCTCTTCTTGAATTCTAATTTATTTATTTAGTCATAGTTGAAAGAATGGTTTTCTTGGCACGCATTTTGCTGATATTACCTTGTCGGACAAAATTCTAAACGAGCTTCGGCGGTTGAAGCAAGCCGCCGGGAAGCAGGAGGTTTCAATGCTTAAAAATCGCAAAGGGTTCACCCTGATCGAGCTGTTGATCGTCGTCGCGATCATCGGCATCCTGGCGGCCCTGCTCATCCCGAACGCGATGACGGCGCTCCAGAAAGCCAAGGTCCGCGGGACGCAGAAAGACATCAACTCGATCGCCACCGCAATCGCCGACTACATCACCGACAAGGCCATTCCGTTCGCCGCCAACGGCGCGATTGACAACACCGTGAAGACGTCGCTTTCGCCCCTCTATATGAAGGTTCTGCCGTCTACGGATCAGTGGGGGACGAATTTTATGGTTTACACGGGCGCCAACGTCACGCAGTATGGTATCACCGGCCCGGCTTCGGATGATTTTCTGGTCGCTTCTTACGGCCGGGACAAAACCATCGAAAGCTGGACGTACAACTCGGCTACGCCCGATAACGGCTTGTATTCCATCAGCGCGACGGCCGACTTCAACAAGGATCTGATCAATTACGACGGCGCGTTCATCCGCGGACCGCGGGCGGGCGCCACCGGCTCGTAATCCAATCTCGACCGCAATTTGTGAAGCGGCGCGGGGATGTCCCCGCGCCGCTTTTTTTTTGAAAAAAGAGAGATCGAAAGACGGCCTGCAAGTTGCGCGATATTCAGGAGAAGAAAAATCCTTCCCGCCGGGTTCCGACGACTTTCTGGTCGCCTCTTACGGCCGTGACAAAACCACCGAAAGCTGGACGTATAACGCGTCCACTCCCGACAGTGGCTTGTATTCCATCAGCACGACGGCCGACTTCGACAAGGACGTCATCAATTTCAACGGGGCCTTCATCCGCGGTCCGCGGTCCGGGGCCACGGGATCATAACCGTCTCTTCCTCGCTTATAATGAAGCGCCGCGGGCGGGTTTCCGCCTTTTGGCCGGAGGCCGGCCGTTTTTTCTAAAGCGTCGCCGATTGGGGTATAATCAGCCCGATGATTTTTCGGACGGCGGTGCTGCTTCTGTTTTGCATCCTTCTCGTCCTCTGTTTGATCCCGTTGCTCTTCCTGGCCATACCCTTCGGAATTCGGGAACCACTCGTCAATCTCGGGAAATGGGCGATGCGGGTGAGCCGGTTCATTCTCGGCCTTCGGGTGGAAGTCGAAGGCCGAGATCAGGCCCCCGAGGCGGGCGCGTTCGTCTACATGTCCAATCACGCGAGCATGCTGGACGGCCCGCTCCTTTTCCTGTTGATTCGCCGGCCGGTCCGGGTCATCATGAAGTCGTCCATTTTCCGCATTCCCGTCGTCGGCCTGGGCATGAAATACGTCGGTTTCGTTCCGGTCGACCGGAGCGGGGCCAGCGGCGGCCGCGTCGCGATCGCCCGGGCCGCGGCGATGATAAAAAAGAAAGGGTATTCTTTTTTAATCTTTCCCGAGGGAACGCGAAGCCGGACCGGAGAACTCCAGGCCTTCCGCCGCGGCGGGTTTTTTCTGGCCAGGGAGGCGAATGTTCCGATTGTTCCGGTGTCGATCCGCGGGACGTTCGAACTCATGCCCAAAAAAAGACTCGTGCCGAGAAAGGGGACGGTTCGGGTCGTTTTTCATCCGCCGGTTTCCGCCCCGGAATCAGGGACGGGGGACCTGGGGACCTGGATGAACACCGTCCGGGAGCGTCTTTCGTCCCTTCCGGATTGAGGAGGAGGAATCATGGACCATCAGCGCATCGCTCAGGAATGGAGCCGGTTGCTTGATGAGTTTTTCGCGACCCGCGCGGACGCCTTTGAACGGGCGGTCGAATCCTGCGTCGCCGCTTTGAAAAAAGGGCGGAAAATCCTCGCCTTCGGCAACGGCGGAAGCGCGGCCGAAGCCCAGCATTTCGTCGCCGAGCTGGTCAACAAGTTTTTGAAGCCCCGGGCCGCCCTTCGAGCCGTGACCCTGTCGACGGACACCTCGGTCTTGACCTGCATCGGAAACGACGTTTCCTACAGCGCCGTCTTCAGCCGACAGATCGAGGCCCTCGGCGATTTGGGCGACATCGCCCTGGCCCTGACGACGAGCGGCAACTCGCCCAACGTGCTGGAAGCCCTGAAAACGGCTAAGGAGCAGGGCCTGGTGACGATCGTCCTCACGGGTTGGAGCGGCGGAAAAAGCGCTCCTCTGGCCGACATTCTCCTGGACGTCCCCTCGCCGGAGACGCCCCGGATTCAGGAGATCCATCTCTACCTTCTACATGTCCTGGCCGGGGAGATTGAAGAACGGATGTTCCCGGGGAAATGATTTCCGTCCCTTCGAGACGGGTGATAAGAACGATATCTTAAGCCGCCCGGCCCCGGCCGAAAGCCCGGGGTCAACCGCCGATCGTTTCCTTGATCTTATCGACTCCGGCCGCGCCGGCGTTGAATAAAAAGGTTCGGACGTTCGGAAGCAGGCGACGGAAAAAGTCCTTTTCGAGTTCGATCCGCTCGTCCGTGGAAGCAAGAAAATAGGGATTGAAAAACGGCTTCGGCGCCGCCGCGGCCGATTTTTTAATCCCGGGAGTCTCGCCCCGTTCCAGAATCCGGAGGGCGTCTTCGAGGCGCAGCTCCTCGACCGCCGGCGACACGGAGTCGTTCCGGAGGATGAACATCCAACGGAGCTGCGTCCGGCGAATCGATGAAGACGGACCGAGCCACTCGGGATCAAGCAGGGCATGAGCGTCCTTGCTCGCTTTGTAGCAGAACGGTCCGCCGCGGTCGAGACGGCAGTCTTCCGTCCGGAGGCATTCGGCGTTCGGACAATCCTCTTTCCGGATGACGACGTTTTCACATTTGCTTCGGTCGAAGAGCGGGGCCAGGCGCCCGAACGATTCAACCGTGTTTGTCGAAAGATAGGCTTTGCGTTCGATCGCGTCGGTTTGGACCGCTTTCCCCGCCGGCCGGACCAAAACCATGTCGCTGGCCTGAAAACGGAAGCGGGGATCGCGGAGAAGGCCGAAAAAGAGGTCCGTTTTCTTGGTTCCCGCCGGGCCGATCAAAATCAACCCGTGTCCTTCCGCGTCCACGGACATCCCCCGGACGAGATGGGAGCCGAACTGGCGCCCGGCCACGTCCCCGGCCAGCCCCAGGGCCAGGCTCCGGACCGGGCCGTAGGAATCGACGTTGACGACGATCCCCGTCTTCGTTTCGGTGTTATAGAAGGCGCGCGGCTCCCGGCCGGCGATCCCGTCAACGGCGGTGAGGATGCCGTGGGGCTCGATGCCGGCCTCGGCCGGCGCCGGCGTCCAGTTCTCCACCCACATTTCGTAGATGTGGCGGACATTGGTCCGGAGGCGGATGATGACCCCGGCGATGTTGGCGGTCCATTCGAAGACGACGTCGGAGGAGAGCCGGGTCTCGGTTTCGGCCACAAGGCCGTCCCGGAGGTTGAGCGGCAGCCGGGCATCCATGGGGATCGAACCGCGCACTCGGGTGAGGACGTTGCTCAGGGAGACGCGCTTGGCCTGCTTGGCCGGCTTGAGCCCGGCTAGGGCCTGGGCGATCCGGGCGATCCCTTTCTCCAGGTTTTCCATGGACGTGGAATAGGACAAGCGCATATGATCGTCGGCCCCGAAGGCGTCGCCGGGGACGACCGCGACATGCGCTTCCCGGAGGAGATAATAGGCCATTCCGTAGGAATTGCGGATGGGCGTGCCGTTGAATTCCAGGTCGTAGAACGACCGGATGTTGGGGAAGAGATAAAACGCGCCCTGCGGTTCGAAACAGGACATTCCCGGAATGGTTCGGATCTTCATCAGGGCGTAATTGCGCCGGCGTTCGAACTCGGCCCGCATCCGGGACACTTCCGCTTGGGAGCCGGCCAGGGCTTCGACGCTGGCTTGCTGGGAGATCGACGTGGGATGCGAGGTCGTGTGACTCTGGAGGCGGCCCATCGCGGCGATCAGCGGGGCCGGGCCGGCGGCGTACCCGATCCGCCAGCCGGTCATGGCATAGGCCTTGGAGACGCCGTTGATTAAAACCGTTTTTTTCCGGATGTCGTCCCCCAGGGAAGGGAAGCTCTTGTACTTGAACCCGTCGTAGACGAGGCAAGAGTAAATTTCGTCGGAAACGACGAAAATGTCTTCGCCACGGACGACTTCGGCCAGGGCGGCCAACTGGATTTCCGTGTAAGTGGCCCCCGTCGGATTTGAGGGGGAGTTGAGAAGCAGCGCCCTGGTCGCCGGGGTGATATGGGCCTTGAGTTCCTCAGGGGTCAGGACGAATCCGTTTTCCTCCTTGGTCGGGACGAAAACGGGTTTTCCTTTAGCCAGTTGAACGACATGGGGATAAGACACCCAATACGGGGCGGGAATGATGACTTCCTCGTCGTCGTTGATCAAGGCTTGGAAGGCGTGAAACAACGAACTTTTCGCCCCGCAGTTGACGATGATCTCGTTGGGGGCGTAGGCGATCCCGTAATCCTCCTTCAGCCGGCCGATGATGGCCTTTTTAAGGGCGGGCGAACCGTCGTTTTCCGTGTACTTGGTGTAATTATCCTGAATGGCCTTGATCCCGGCGGCTTTGACGGCGGCCGGGGTCGGGAAGTCGGGCTCGCCGAGGCTCAGGTCGACGACGTCGATGCCTTCGGCCTTCATGGCCTTGGCCTTGGCGTTGACCTTGAAGGTCGGCGAAGCGCCGATGCGGTTGGCTTTATCGGAAATCATGATGTCCCCTTTCCCGGACGGTCGCAGGGGCTATTTCTCGCTCTTTTTTTCAGGCGACAGCTTGTTCTTGAGGAATTTCTTCAGGTCGGCCCCGGTCAACGCCTGGAAGATGTCGGGCACCTGGGCCAGAATCTGGGCCGTTTGGGCCGAGATTTTAGACACGCCGAGATCCTTATCGCTGTTGACGAGAACGATCTTGTCGATTTTCGAAAGCGGTTCCGCCACGCCTTTCACCACGTCCGGCAGGACCTTCATGTACATTTCGAGGACCGAAGCGTCCTGGTAGTGGCTCATCGCCTGGGCTCGCTTGGTCATGGCCTCCGCTTCCGCCGCGCCCTTCTCCTTGATGCGGCCGGCCTCGGCCTGGCCTTCGAGCCGGACGGCCTCGGCCTTGCCTCGGGCCTCGGCCTGGATGCGGAATTCCTCGGCCTCGGCCTCCGCCCGGATCTGGTATTTGCGGGCGTCGGCCGGCTTGAGGACGTTTGAATCCAGTTCCTTTTCCCGGCGTTGAATCTCGAGTTCCTCGACTTTTATGGCCTGTTCTTTTTCGACTACCCGGACTTTGCCTTCCTCCCGTTTCAATTCTTGGGACAACCGGTTGCGTTCGAGTTCATAAGAAAAGTCGGCCTGGGCTTTCTTCTGGTTTACCAAGGTCAACGACTCGGATTTCTTGGCTTCGTTTTCCCACTGGGCCTTGGCGATCAGGGCTTCGGCCTGAAGCCGGGCGACCTCGCCCTCTTTGCGGGCCTGGGACGATTTGATGAGCGCTTCCTTCTCCGTTTCGGCTTCGGACACGGCGGCGTCGCGTTTGGCCGCCGAGATCAGGGGCTTGGACAGGGCGTCGATATAGCCCTGGGTGTCGCTGAATTCCT
>CAYSGA010000010.1:0-18554 GCA_964430165.1 uncultured Eubacteriales bacterium | reverse complement strand
ATCCGCCCCCATCAATCTCTGGACTATCTCACCCCATATGAATATTATCGCCAGTGGAAGAAAAGCCACCCCCAACGGTGTCACTAATGTCCTGACCCTATTCACGAAATTGACAGCATCGGGCGGCCGGGAGTATATTCCCGGCGTGGCCAAGAGGGGAAATTCATCGGTCGGAGCGATGATTGAAACACCGTGGATAAAAGCGAAGGGCGAGTCTGTTTCAGCGGGGAATGCGTCGTGATAGGGAGGCTACGATGAAAACACGACTTAACGCGGTCTTGCTGCTGCTGATTTTCGTCGCGAGTGTGGCCTTCGCGCAGGAAAACAGCCCCCTCATCCTTGAGCACGTCAACGTCATTAATCCACTGAATGATATGCCATTACTCGACCAGACGATTGTCGTGCGTGGCGGAAAAATCGAAAGCATCTCTTCAGCCCCGGCGACGATTCCGGGGGAGAGAATGGACTTGCAGGGTGCCTGGGTGTTGCCGGGACTTATCGATGCGCATGTCCACGTGATGAATATCGCCGCGGCCCGGCACATGCTGTCGCTCGGAATCACCACCGGCCGCAGCATGTTCACCTTTAATTACGCCGATGTCGGTCTACGCGCGCTGCGCCAGCGCGGTGACGCGGACATCCCGACCATCCTGGCCGCGGGCTATCCGGTTTTGGCCGATCCGGTCCGGTTCAAACCCGACATATCGGCGATTTTCCTCGACCATCCGGCTCTTGATGACCTTCGCGGACTTGACCGAATCGGTCCCGACGGTGCGCGCCGCATCGTCCGGGCCAATGCGGAACGCCGCGTGGATTGGATCAAAGTCTTCGCCAACGAACGGGCCGGTCTCCCGGAAACAGATCCGACCACCCGCAACCTCAACGATGAGGAGTTGGGAGCGGCGGTCGAAGAGGCGACCCGACTGGGTCTGCCTGTGGCGGTCCATGCCTATTCGGACGAGGGCGTCGCAGCAGCCGTGAACGCCGGCGTCCGCACCGTGGAACACGGTTCGCTGATCACCGAGCCGACGCTGAAGCTCATGCACGATCATGGCACGTACTTCGTGCCGACGCTCTTTGGATTTAATGTTACCCCTGATTCTCCGCCCGAACACCAGGCACTCAAGCCGCGGCTGGAGATGTTATTGAAAAGCGGCTGCCTGGCCGTGGCGGCAGCCAGACGGCTCGGCGTCCCCGTTGTCGCCGGGACGGATACAGGTTATGAGGACGGTGAACCCTCGGTCATCGATGAGATCATTCAATTGGCTTCCGCGGGCTGCTCGAACCTGGAGGCAATCCGGGCGGCGACCTCGCTGTCGGCGGAATGCCTGAAGATCTCGTCCGCCAAGGGCGCGCTCAAGCCCGGCCTGGACGCCGATCTGGTCGCGTACAAAGACAATCCGCTCAACGACCTGGCCATCCTGCGCCATCCTATACTGGTTATTAACGGAGGGAAAGTCTTTCTCCGTAAATCGCCGTTCTGATTTAGCCCCCGTCGTTCGCCGCTCAGGGAGTTCTTCGGTCGCAAGTCTAAGCGGCTTATAGGCCAAATCGTCGGGCGGCCTGCCCGGAGTTGTCGGGTCAGGTTCACGGAAGCGGCCAACGTCTTCCCGTTCGGGAAAAAGACCGCCGTGCTGTGGAAGCCCCAGGTCGAGGAAACGATGTCCGGCGCAAACAATGGGACGCTCCTCTTTCGATGAGCATCCGGGCGTCGTCGGTCCGGCCATACCACCTTCCTTCCCCCAGGCTCTAATACGCCGCTCCCCGGGAAGAGTTGCTTCCCCCAAAAAATATCGGGCCGCCGTCGCGGCGGAGGAGGGCCCCGCAAAACACGCTCTCCGGAAGAATCCCCGAGCAAAATTTGATTTATCAGAACGAGACCGCCCGGCTGCTTTTCAGCCGCAGGTCGATCCGGCCGATGCCGGCCTCGATGTCGAGATCGAGGCCGACGGGCGTCTTCCCCCAAGCCTCGTTTCGATACGCCTCGCCGTCCTTGATGAAACCCGGAGCGTCGATGGAACCCAAGCCACCCTCGATCCGGAGCCGGACGCCGATGTCCTCAGGAAGCAATATTTTGGCCCGGCCTATCCCGCCTTCGATCTGACCGGCCAGGTTTTCGCCCCGCGGCCCGGAGAGGTCGAGGTCCATCCCGCCTACGCCCACTTGGATGTCGAGCTTGGTGACCGGAACGCCGCTCAAATCGATGACGGCCTTTCCAACGCCGAGGTCCAGCCGCAGTTCCATCGGGGTTTTCCGGGACAACTCGATGGACCAATTGTTCCGGACGCGGCCGAAGACCGGGCCCATCCGCCGTTGTTCAACAAGGAGTCGGGCAACGTCGCCGGAAACCTGGTGATCGATCCGGGGCTCCCAGGGACGCCGGTTGTAATAAAACGCCCCCTTCATCAAATCGCCGTCCGCGCCCCCGCGAACGTCCAATTCGCCCGCGGCCATTTTGATCGTGACGATAGCCCGGCTTTCGCCCTCCGAGGGGATGGTCCGGTGGGTTTCCAGTCTCGGTTCCGGGCGTTCCTCCCGGCAGGCCGATCCGGTCAGTAAAAGAACCGTGACGAGGACGAAAACCTGAGGAGAACGGGCGAAGCGCATGAGAACCTCCTCCGCTTGATGTCATCATTATATACGAAAACAGGTGGACGAAGGTTTGCGGAAAAATTCCTTTAAAATCATTTTATCCGGTATGGAAAAAAGAACGTCTTGCTCAGCAGGACGTCGATCCGGTGGGGCCGGATCCCGGGCTGCGGCGGGGGCGGGACGAAACCGGGAAGTTCCGGATATCCGGGGTTCGATTCACGGACGGTCATCCGGGCGGGTGTCGCGGCCGACGTTTCGAGGGTCATCTCGAATCCCTCCGGGCCCGGATTCAGGAAGACCAGGTTGAATCCCTCGGCCTTCTGCGGGTTGAGAACAAGCGGCCGGCCTTACAACAATGCCGCGGCGGCCGGGTCCTCGCCCTGGCTTTTAGCCGGATCATAAAGGAACCCGAGGGCCGTTTCCCGGTCGCCGTCCATAATCACCCGGAGCTCCAGGCCGCCGGTCGTCTCGGGAACGTCGGTGACCCGCAGGACCGGCGACAAATACCCATACTCCGGCAGATATCGGGTGAGGGAGTTCGGCGATTTTTGGAAAAAATCATGGGCGAAAATGACGTTGGGGTCGTCAGGATAGAGGGCCAGGTAGCGGATTCGCGATTCGACCAGGTCCTGGAAGAAATGCGTCCCAAAGGAGAGGTCGGGGACGTAATCCCCCACTTTCCGGGCGATTTCGATCAACATGGCCGAGTTGTTGATATCCGAGTAAGAAACCCGCACGCCCAGCTTGATGTCGCCCCGGCTTCCCCAGCGGCCGGGCCCCATCAGGATAAAGGATTTGCGGGGCAGGAGGGAATTCAACCGGGAAACGGCGTCGCCGACGGCGCCCATGTCCGCCAGCGAGGCCATCTTCCCGTAGCCGTCGGGATCGACGTAGATGATCGTCCGGATACCCCGGACATCGGCGTTGGTGATATACCGCTTCGCCGAAAACATCTTGCGCTCCCCCGGGATCCAGGCCGGGATGGCGATCGCTTCCTCGTCGTCCAGCCGGCTCTGCGGCCGGCATTGGAGAATGTAGAGGTCCTTTCCGTCATGGGCGAATTCAATGTCCATCGGGATGCCGAATGTTTCCTTCAAGACCCGCATGATTTCCCGCATCTGGTGAAGGAACGGGGTTCCGTTGAGGAGGCCGTCGAAGGTGACAACGACCGGGTCCCGGTCGGGCTGGTCCATCGCCCGGTTCGCCCGGCGCACGGCCTGGCCGTCCCAGATCGAAAGCAGCCGGTCCCAGACGGGGAAATCCGCCCCAACTTCCCGGACCAGATCCTCGATCGGATGGGTTTCGAAACGCTGCGTTTCCAGGTTGATGACGTCAATCGATTTTTGGGAATAATGGACCACTTGTTCGGGCATGATGTTGACCCGGATCCCCGGTTGGGCCGGGCTGACGAGGAGGGGGTAGTCATTCCCGAGCCGGTCGACCGCCCGTGTCCCCAGGCCGATGACCAACCGCAGCACGCCGTCCTCCCTCTTGATCCGGGGAGACCAGCGGAACTCGTTGTTGTTGAAGGCCACGCCGGCGAACGCCGGGAAGAAATATTTTCCGACGCGCGTTCCGATGACTTTCTGAATCAGGACTCCCATTTCCTCCTTGTAATCGAGGAGGCCGCGCTCCGATCGGTATTCGATCGCATCTGGGTTGAAGATGGAGGCGTAGACCTCGGCCATGGCGTCGGTCAGCGCGGCCAGCCGTTTCTCCTTCGTTCCGGTGTTAGCCAGGAACAGGCTCCGGTACTTGCCGGAGAAGGCCGATCCCCGGCTGTCCTCCAACAAACTGGAGGAACGGACGATCAACGGCCCCTCGCCCGCGTCCTCGAGGATGAGCTTGAGCTGGGAGAGCATGTCGGGGGAAAAAAAGGAATGTTTGCAAACCTGGACGAGATAGGGGTAATTATGACGGATTTCCTCGATCGGCCGGAACTTGAAGCTCTGGAAGTCTTCCAGGAAATTGTAATGAATGAAATCCGTCACGCCGTCGGAAGTGACGAACCAGGATTCCGGCGCCTTGATCGTCCCGATGGCCGGGTCCGTTTTGACCTTATTGCGGAGGATGTGCTCAGCCAGGATCATCCCCGAGGATTTCCCCCCCAACTTCCCGGTGCCGTAGGCCGGCCCGTAAACTCGGGGGAGAAGCCGCCCGAAATCATGGACGGACATGTAATTGCGGGCAATCCGGATGAAGGCGAGCCGCTCGCTGAGGAAGCGGCGGACCAGGGCGATCCGGGCCTGGAGATCGTCGGCGGGGGCCAGGGATTGTTCGTCCTCGTGGGTCGAGCGGCAAAACCGGTTGAGGATCTCCTTGATCTCAAACACGGAAATCTCGCGTTTTTCGGTGGCGACCATGAAAAACCCGAGTTTGTCCTGCCTCATCCACTGCTTGATCAAGGCGGACAACTCGGCGTCGGACAGGGCCAGGGAGGCGATCCACAACGCTTCCTCGAAGACCTTGCCCAACCGTTCAACGTTCTGGACGGGTTGGGGCTGGTTTTCGTCCGGCACCCCCTCCGCGTGGGTGTAAAACTCCGGAGTCAGGTGAAACAAGAGACCCTGGACCCCGGGCACACCCTGCCAGTGAAGATGGTTCATCAGGCGGCGAAGAACGCGCCGGTAAAGCATCGCGTCGGTTTCCCGCAGCAGGTCCATGATGATCCGCCACTCGGCCTTGCGTTGATGAGCGGGCTCGTCGGCCGGGCAGGGGGCGGCCTGACGGTCCAGGCCCTCTCCCTCCTCGATCAGGCGGCCGATCCTGTTCCCGATCAGCTCGATGAGTTTCTTTTCCTCGAGAAGAAAATCGTTTTCTTCGGAAGAGGCTCCCTGCTCGGAATAACAGACTTCCAGGGATCCGACCGTGACCCCGCGGGCGCGAAGCGGGACACGCTGCATCCAGGGGGTTTCAGCAAAACCCGGCGTGTGAAACACCGCCTTGTTGAGCTTGATTCGAGCGCGGCATCGATCGGGGTACTGCCACCCTGAAGGAATGGCGTTGACGATCCCCTGAATGATTTTTTCCGAGGAGAGTCCCGGCGTCTCGATGATGGTGACGATGGCCTGGAGACATTCGAGTTCCTTCACCCGTTCGCGAAGGGGCCCCTTGGGAACATCCTTTCCTTGAAGGGTCATCGGCCTTGCCTCCCCGAAAAAAGCGGCCCCGCCCTGGGGCGGGACCGCAGTCAATCGCTAAGAACGTAAACCGGTCGAGGAAATCATACCCAACCGCGCTTGTGGCTGGCTTCCGCCACGCGGGTGACCGCGATCAGATAGGCCGCGTCGCGCATGTAAATGTTCTTTTTCCGGGCCAGTTCGGAGACAGCCTTGAACCCGGCCGTCATTTTTTCATCCAGCTTGGAAAGGACTTCCTCCCGGCTCCAGAAATAATTCATGTTGCACTGGACCTGTTCGAAGTAGCTGCAGGTCACACCGCCGGCGTTGCAGAGGAAGTCGGGGATCATGAAAATGCCGCGCTTGTGGATCTCGGCGTCGGCCTCGGGTGTCGTCGGCCCGTTGGCGCCTTCGGCGATGATCCGGACGCGCTTATGGATTTTGCCGACGTTCGCGCCGGAAATCTGATTTTCTAGGGCGGCCGGGACCAGGAGGTCGGCTTCCTGTTCGATCCAAGCGTCGCCCGGAAGGATCTCGTAGCCGGCCTTGCGGGCCTTGGCTTTATCGATGGTCCCGAACTTGTCGGTGATCGACATGAGCTCGTCGGGGTCGATGCCGCTTTCCCGCTTGAAAGTGTAGGAGGTCTGGTCGGTCTGATCCCAGCAGGAAACGCAGATCGGCTTGCCGCCGTATTCCCGGTAGAGCTTGACGGCGTACTGGGAAACGTTGCCGAATCCCTGGAAGGCGCCGACCGATTTTTTGATGTCGAGACCGAGTTCCTTCATCGCTTCCCGGACGGTGTACATCACGCCGAAGCCGGTGGCTTCCGTCCGGCCGAGCGAGCCGCCCATGCCGACGGGCTTGCCGGTGATGAAGCCGGGATACTTGGCTCCGCGGATGCGCTCGAACTCGTCCATCATCCAGAGCATGTGCTGGCCGTGGGTCATGACGTCGGGGGCGGGAACGTCCTGCTCGTGACCGACGTTGAAGGCAACCTGGCGGACCCAGCCGCGGCAGACAGCTTCCTGCTCCCGGTCGCTGAGGTTGTGAGGGTCGCAGATGACGCCGCCCTTGCCGCCGCCCAGGGGAATGTCGACAACGGCGGTCTTCCAGGTCATCCACATCGCCAGGGCCCGGACCGTGTCGACAGTCTCATGGGGGTGGAAACGGATGCCGCCCTTGCAGGGACCGCGAGCGTCGCTGTGCTGGACGCGGAATCCCCGGAACACCTTGTAGCTCCCGTCGTCCATTCGGACGGGGATCAGGAAATGGTACTCGCGAAGGGAATTGCGGAGCAGATCCCGGGTCGCCTGGTCCAGGCCGAGCTTTTCGGCCGCGGCGTCAAACTGTTTTTGAGCCATCTCGAAGGCATTGAAGGGCTTCTCCATCGGATTTCCTCCTATGATTGCGATGAATGTGAGATGATGACGGTCAATTCCCCGGTCTTACGGCTCGCGTCAAGGCGAAAAATCCCGCACCGGGAAGAGGATTTATTTTACCCGTTTTAAGGCCGTCAAGTCAAACAAAAAAGGAGTCAGGTCTGGACGGAAACGATATCATGTTGAGATTCGATTTCTTTGCTTTACGGAGGATATCCCGGTAAAATCCCCCCGGAGAGAGACCGATAATCAACCCCGCGAAGACGAACTCCAGGCGCCGGCTCCGCAAGGAACGGGCGGTGCCGATTGTCGATGTCTCGCCCTACGTCGGGTTCTGCGGCGGGGTCAACCGGACGATTAAAATCATCGAGAAGCTCCGGAGGGAACGGCCCGGATCGAAAATTTATCTCCTCGGCAAGGTCGTCCACAACGAGATCGTCCTGGGCCGGTTGAAACGCCGCGGGTTTAAAACCATCGAGGACCACCGCCTGGCTAAAGACGGTCTGTTGATCATCCAAAGCCACGGCATTCCGGCCGCTCGTCTCGACGAAATCCGGGCCTCGGGCATCGAATTCGTCGACACCACCTGCCCGATGGTCAAGGACATCCAGGCCCGGGCCCGAAAGCTCTCCCGCGAAGGATACCGCATCGTCATCATCGGCGACCGGAAACACGAGGAGGTCCGGGGAATCGCCGGCCAGGTCGAAAACGCGCTCATCGTCGGCTCGCCGGCGGACGTCGACCCGGCCGTTTTCCGACGGGCCCGCCGGGCCGGCGTAGTCGTCCAATCGACCTTCATCCGGGCTGAAGCCGAGCGGATCCTCCGGAAAATCCGGCGCCGCGTCCCCGAGGTCCGGTTCGAAAACACGATCTGCAAGCCCACGGCCGACCGACAACGGGACGCCCGCGTCCAGGCGTCCCGTTACGACAGCGTCGTCGTCATCGGCTCGCCCACCAGCGCCAACACCCGCAACTTGATGTCAATCGTCGGCGCCCGAAATCCCCGGACCATCCTGGTCAGCCGTCCGGAGGACGTCGTCAACCTCAAGCTCGGCCGGAGCAGAAAGTTTTACGTCCTGTCGGGGGCCAGTACGCCGATGGACGTTATCGACCGGACCGTCGCCCACCTCCGCCGGCGCCTGGAGAAGAAAAGCCGATGACCGACTTGATTCTGGACCGCAACCTCGAAAAGAACCGAAAGCGGATCGAGTTGTTTTTATCCGGCTTTTTCCGGACCCGGGCCGCCGGCCTGGCGGCGATCAACGCTTGGGGCGCCGATTTCACCAAACGGATCCGGCCGTTCGTTTTCGGAGGAAAAATGATCCGCGGCGGCCTGATCCTGATCGCCCATGACCGGTTCGGCGGAAAAGCCGGGACGGACGCCGTCAAAACCGCCGCGGCGATGGAGCTTTTTCATTCGGCTTTTCTCATCCACGACGACATCATGGACGACGATCCTCTCCGCCGGGGGAAACCGAGCATTCACATCCAATACGGGGCCCTGGCCGGCAAGAAAGGCCTCGCCGACGCTCCGGGATTCGGCCGGGCGGCTGCGTTATGCGCCGGCGACATGCTGATCTTCATGGGACTCGAAATCCTCGCCTCCCTCAAATCGCCGGCCGCCGTCAAAGCCCGAGTTTTGGCCCTTTTCGGCCGGGAACTCGCTCATGTCGGGCCGGCCCAAGTCCAGGACGTCTATTCCGGCAAAACCCGCCGGGCCGTTTCTCTCGAAGACATCTTCCGTCTTTACACATTCAAAACAGCCCGGTACACCTATTCACTTCCGCTTTCGGCGGGAGCGCTTCTGGCCGGCGCCGGGCAGGGAGCGCTGCGCGCTCTCGAAAACATCGGCCTCGACCTGGGGCTCGTCTTCCAAATCAAGGACGACGAACTCGGCCAGTTCGGCAGCGCCTCCGCGACGGGCAAGCCCGTCGGATCTGACGTCGGCGAAGGGAAAAAGACCCTCTATTATCTCTATCTGAACCGGGCCTGCGGGCCGAAAGCTGCCGCCCTCTACGGGAAGCGTCGCCCGACGTCCAAGGAAATTGCCCGTCTCAACGCCCTCCTCCGGGCCGAAAAAATTCCGGAACGGATCGAGCGGGACATCCGCCGGATTTCCGGCCGCTGCGCCCGGCGGATCCGGGCGGCCGCCCTTCCGGCGGGCCTCAAGGCCGCGCTCGGCGGCCTTCTGGCGATGAGCCTCGAGCGGAAGTCTTGAAAATCCTTCCCCGGGCCCGGCGTAAATTCCTGTTATAATAGCCGCGGGAGAAATAAATCCATGACGGAAAAAACGTTTGTTTGCCTCGCCTGCGGCGCTAAATCCACGGTCAAATCGTCCGACCCCGTTCCGTTCTGTTGCGGAGCGGAAATGACCCCTCAACCCCTTCCCGTCTGTACGATCCCTCTTTCAGCGGAATCGGCCCGGACGGCCGGAGAGGACGGGCCCTGCGCGGACGGAACGACCCCCAAAAAACCCTGAATTCTTCTCCGCCCCGCTTTCGTCCGTCCGCGCCATCCCCCTCGAACCGGGGGCCGAAAAACTCCGGCCGACGGGAACGTAGAATGAACCTCGGAAAGACCGCCGTTTGGCTCAGCGTCCGGAGTGAAGTATGCTTTCGCCCATGACTCCGCTTTTCGATGTCGCCGTCGTCGGCGGCGGAGCGGCCGGCCTGGCGGCGGCGATCGCCGCGTCCCGGGAAGGCCGGTCGGTCGTGATCGCCGACCGGATGCCGCGCCTCGGGAAAAAAATCCTGATCACCGGCGGGGGCCGGTGCAACCTCGGAAACGAACGCCTGACTCCGGGCCTTTTCCATTCGACGAATCCGGAGCTTGTCGCCTCCGTTTTGGCCCGTTTCGGGACGGACGAGATCGTCCGTTTCTTCGAAGGCCTCGGCCTCCGGATCGCTTCCGACGGGGGACGGCTTTATCCCGCGACCAATCAGGCCGCCTCCGTGCTGAAAGTCTTAGAGATGGAAATCCGCCGGCGGGGAGTCGAGGTTTATCCGGGATTCGAAGCCGTCTCGATCGAACGGCGGAAGGCGTCCTCGGCCGTCGCTGCGGCCGACGGCCGGACGGTCGAAGCCGGCGCCGTCGTTTTGGCCGGCGGCGGACGGTCGTATCCGGCCCTGGGGGCCGACGGAAGCGCTTATGAACTGGCTCGGGCCGCCGGCCATCGTCTGATCGAGCCCGTCCCCAGCTGCGTTCCCCTTCTTGTCAAGGATCGCCTGTGCCATTTTCTCCAGGGTCAGAGAATCCGGGCGCGGGCGGAAGCGCGGATCGATGGCCGGGTCGCGGGTGGGGCCGAGGGAGATCTTCTTTTCACGATCACCGGCCTGTCCGGAACGGCCGTTCTCGACATCAGCACGGAGATTTCCGTCGCCCTCCACCGGGAGAAAAAAGCGCGGGTGGAGGTCAAATTGGATCTGCTCCCGGGGATGAGCCCGGAAGCGTTGACGGCCGAACTCGCCCGCCGCCTCGCCGCGGGATGGGAGATCGGCGACCTCGTCTCCGGCCTCCTGCCGGAAAAATTCGGAAAAACCGTTGCGGGATGGGTCCCGGCGGGGACAAAAAATCCGGACAGGATCGCGGCGGTTCTGTCGGCCGCCCTCAAGGACAAACGGTTCGCCGTCCATGGGACCCGGGGTTGGAACGAAGCCGAATTCACGAGCGGCGGAGTGGACGCCGGCGAAATCGAACCCGAACGGCTCGAATCGAAACGGACGCCCGGGTTGTTCTTCGCGGGGGAAATTCTCGATGTCCAGGGCCCGCGCGGCGGATACAATTTATCCTGGGCCTGGGCTTCGGGGGTGCTGGCTGGACGGGCGGCCGCCTCCTGCCACGGCTGAAAAAATGCTCAGGCCTTTCCCAGAACCATGGCCAGAAGGGCCATCCGGACATAGAGGCCGAATTCCATCTGGCGGAAATAGGCCGCCCGGGGATCGTCGTCGAAGTCCATGCTGATCTCGGTGACGCGCGGCAGGGGGTGAAGGACGATCATATCCTTTTTGGCGAGCTTCATTACTTTGGGATTGACGACAAACGCGTTTTTGACCTTCTCGTAGGCCTCGGGATCCTCGAACCGCTCTTTTTGGACCCGGGTGACATAAAGAACGTCGGTTTTGGGCAAAACCTTTTCCAGGATTTTATGCTCGGACTGGGGAAGGCCCTTGGCCGCGACTTCGTCCATCACCTCGGAGGGCATGCGGAGGATGTCGGGGGAAACGTAATTCAGCTTGATCCCGTCGAACTGGGTCAGGAGCCGGGCCAGGGAATGGACCGTCCGCCCGTATTTCAAATCGCCGAGCATCGTCACGGTCAGGTTATCCAGATTGCCCAGTTCCTCGCGGATCGTGAACGTGTCCAGCAAGGCCTGGGTCGGGTGTTCTCCCGCGCCGTCGCCGGCGTTGATGACGGGTTTGCCGGCGTGCCTGGCCGCCAGGGCCGCCGAGCCGACCTCCGGGTGCCGCAGGACGATCACGTCGGCGTAACAACCCAGCGTGCGGACGGTGTCGGGAAGGCTCTCCCCCTTGGCTACCGAGGAATACTTCACTTCGCTGATCGGGATGACCGCGCCGCCCAGCCGCTCCATGGCCGCCATGAACGATGAGGAGGTCCGGGTGGACGGCTCGTAAAACAAATTAGCCAGGATTTTTCCCTTCAACAAATCGAACGTTCCGACCCGTTCGACCATGGTCCGCATTTCGTGGGCGACGCTGAAGACGTATTCCAGGTCGTTCCGGCTGAATTGTTTGACGGACAGAATGTTCTTCCCGTACCAGGGCGCGGACTGCTGGTCTCCGAACGGCAGGTGCGGATTCTTCGATTTACTGGGCATGGCGATTCCTTGTTCGCGCCTCACAATAGCGCGGAACCGGGGTTCATGTCAAAAGGAAAAACGGAAGGAGTTTTTGTCGGTTGATGGCGCCTTCCCGGCTCAAGGATGCGGATAAAGCCGGAAGGCGGAAACGATTTCCGGGCGTCAATCCCGGGGAATGATGGGATCCGGATCTTCGTCCGGAATGATCTCTTGCTCCGCGGCTTCGACCGGCGCTTCCTCTTCTTCGGGAAGCTCTCCGGACTTCACGGCCAATCGGCGCCGTTTTTTTTCTTCCCGCTTCCGTTGGCGGTCAAGTTCCTTGTTCCGCTTGGCGCTTTTATAGGCGCGGTTGCTCTTCGGCATGGACCCTCCTCTCCGCCGGTATCAAAAGATAAGGACGGCGGCGGCTAATAAAAAAGGGGCGGTTCCGAAGAACCGCCCCTGTGTGTTTTAAGGACCTCCAACCCGGGGCCCGGGCTGGAACTGAATCGACAAAACCGGAATCAGAAACGCCGGCCGCCGCCGCCGCCGCCGAAACCGCCGCGTCCGCCGCCGGTGCCGCTGGTGCGGGGGCGATCGGTCCGGGGTTTGGCCTCGTTGACCGTCATCGTCCGTCCCTTGAGGTCTTTGCCGTTCAGGGCGGCGATGGCCTTCTCGGCCTCTTCCTTGGTCGGCATCTCAACGAAGCCGAAGCCGCGGGATTCGCCCGAGAACTTGTCCTTGATGATCGATGTGGTCGCGACCTGACCGTAGGCGGCAAAAGCCTCGCGGAGGTCGGTTTCACTCACACTGAAAGAAAGGTTGCCAACATAGATGTTCATACTCGTCTCCTTTGACGAGGGCTCGTCCGGGTGGCACCCCGGACGTCCCTACAAAATTGTTCGAAATAAAGGAGAGGAGTATACAGCCGAACAGGGCCCGTGCCCCTTCCTTTTTTCGACGCGCGTATCATAACAAAAAAAAAAATAAAAGCAAGCGATATTTTTTCCCGGATAATCGGCCTTTTCCCAAAAACGACGGTTCCCCGGCCGGAGACGACGGATCGAGGTTCTCCCGCAGCCTCAGCTTTCAACCCCTCCGGCCGAAACGGCGGCGATGATCGCGGCCCCGAGGCCCGATCCGTCCCGCATGGGCGCCAGCGTGATCCGGCCGGCCCGGCCTCCGAACATTTCCCGGAGCGTCTCCTCCATCCGGGCTTTGAACCCGGGGTATTTATGGAAGACGCTTCCGTCGACGGCGATCGTATGCTTCCCGTCCAGGGCCGGGTCGTTTTTCGTGACGGTCGCGGCCAGCACCGCGGCCGCGACGCGCGCCGCCCGGGCGGAGACGATCCGGACGACGTCCCGTAGCGCCCGGGCATCCCCGACATCCGCCGGCCGGATCCCCCAGTCTTCGAAACGCGACCGGACATCATCCGCCCGCGGCGAACCGTCCGCCTCGATTTCCGAGAGGCGCTCGCTCCCGAACGCCTCCCGCCTCGAGAAAATTTCCGGCAACCGGCCGCCGAACAACCGGCCGCGTCCGCAAAGTTCAACAACGACCAGTCGGACCAATTCGCCCAGGTATTTTCCGGAAACCATTTTTTCTTCCGCCTGGAGGCCGGGATTTTCGGAGGAACGGTCCAGGAGGCCGTCGTAACGATTTCGAGGCAGGGCGGCGTTGAAATTTCCGGACTCCATATTGACGATCATATGATCCCCGCCGTAAGGGCCGATAGGCTTGCGGATTTCCGCGGTCCGTTCGCGGTAACAGATGTTCGTTCCGGTTCCGAGAATGCAGCCGGCGTCGCAATCCGGGTCCAGGTAAGCCAAGGCCATCAGTGTCCCGGTCGTGTCGTTGTTCAGGGACACGACCCGGACCCCGGGCACCTTTTCCGCGGCCAAGGCCCGGTTGAGCAATCCGACGACGTCGCGGTCGACGACCCCTTCGGCCGTCCAGCCCTTGGTCCAGGCTATCAGTTCGCCCCGGGCGATGGAACGCTGGCGGAGGCCGAAGGAAAACGTGAATCCCAGGGGAAACCGTCCGGAAAGCCCCCGTTCCCGGAGAAAGCGGTCGATGAACCGGGCGATCGCGCCGAAAAGGGCCTTTCCGTCGGCGGAAACCTGTTCCCGGCTCAATGAAAATTGATCTTCGATGCGCCCGGGGGGGCTCCCGTCTCCCGGAAGATCCACCCTAAGAATCCGGACGTTGGTCCCGCCGAGGTCCAGGGCGAGAAACGTCCCTCGTTCTCGTCCGGTCGGAAGATCGACATAGGTCGGCAGCATCCGAAGGGAACACGGTTCCCCGGCCAGACCCCGCCGCATTTCGTCATGGAAGGCTTCCATCAGGGTCCGCAACCGGCCGCCGGACACGGCAAAAACCCGCCGTAACCGGGCCCAATCCTCTTCCCGCGCCGTTTGGACCATATGTTCCCGGTATTATAACCCGCGGGAGCCGTCCGCACCAGCCGCCGGCCCCCGCCAATAAAATTTGCCTGGGGTTGATATTCCTTGCAATTCAGAGTATATTCTCGGCCGCAAATCATTTTATCCCGAGAAAGGAAGGAACATGCCCAAGAAACCGCTGACTAAAGCCCAGATCGTCGCCTACTTTGCCGAGAAGTTCGAGATGCCCCGGAAAACCGCGGGCGCGATCCTCGAAGAAGTCGTCAATCTGGCCATCGCCGAAACAAAAAAGGTCGGCAGCTTTACGCTTCCCGGGCTCGGCAAGCTCGTCCTGGTGAAACGCAACGCCCGCATCGGCCGCAACCCGGCCACCGGCGCGACGATCAATATCCCGGCCAAGACCGTCGTTAAAATGCGGATCGCCAAGACCGCCAAAGAAGCGATCGTTCCGCCCAAACAGTAACTTCCGCGGGATCGCGACGACCGTCCCGGACGTCCGTTGCCCGACGTCCGGCAACCCCGTTCCGCCGTTCCTTCGGTTTCCCCGAACGGACGGCGGAACGGGGTTTTTTGTTCCGGAACGGGCTTCCTTCGGGCGGGCGGAGAGACCGTCGCTCGGGAACAGGGAGAAGGGGCTTATCGGGGAGGAACCGCCGATGCGGTCCACGTTCCCCCGTCCGTTTCTCACCCTTTCCGGCCACCGGCCCGGCTATAAGTCGGGCTGTCCGCCGGGCGAATTTGGCGTCCCCCGGCCGAAAATGGTAAAATTATCTGGTATGATTCGCGCCGCCGACCTCAAGAAAAACGACGCCGTCAAGGTCGAAGGCGAACCCTGCATCGTCGAAATCATCACCGTCCAGAAACCGAGCGCCCGTGGGACCGTGACTCTGTACAAGTTCCGCTTCCGCAACGCCCAATCCAAGCGCAAGAACGACTTGACTTTCCGGGGGGACGACCTCTTCGACGAGGCCGACCTCGAACGCCGGCCCGTTCAAATTCTATACGGTGATTCCTCGGCTTTCTCCTTCATGGACCAGCGGGACTTCAGCCAGTTCACCCTGACGAAAGACGAGATCGAGGACGAATGGCCCTACCTTACCGAGGGCCTGGACGGCGTCTTGGCCCTGGCCTCAGACGGCCGGGTGTTGGGGCTCGAGCTGCCGACTCTTGTCGCCCTCCCGATTGTTGAAACTCGTCCCTCGATCAAGGGGGGTTCGGTGACGGCCCGGACGAAGCCGGCCGTCCTGTCGACGGGATTGACCGTCCAGGTGCCCGAATATCTCGAAACCGGCGACCTGATCCGAGTGGACACGCGGACGGGTTTGTACGCCTCCAAAGCCTGATGTTCAAACCGGAACAAATTATTTTCGCCCCCACGGCCGAATGCAATCTCGCTTGTCCCCATTGCCGGGTCACCCGGATTCCCGACCGGCTGGAGGCCAAGGACGCGATTAATTTCATGAAATCCTGCCGCCCCAACGGCATCGAACGCATCGGTTTCAGCGGCGGCGAGCCCTTTCTCCGTCCGGATTTCATTTGCGACGTCTCCCGGGCGGCCGTTGAGCTGGACATGCTCTTCGGTCGGTTGATGACGAACGGCGTCTGGTTTGATTCGCCCGAACATCTTCAACAGACCCTGGCCAACCTTCATCAAGCCGGATTCGACGGAAAATTCGGAGTCAGCATCGATTCCTACCACGATCCGAACCCTCGGGATCTGACCCTTTTCTTCCAGACGGTTTTTTCCGTCTGGGGGCGCCGGGATTGCGGCGAAATCATTTCGGTGATTCCCCCCGACGGCGCGGAACCGCGGGAGACCCTGGAGAAGCTGGCCGAACAGCTCGGCGGCCGGTTGGTGATCGAAGACGGGGTTCCCTATTCCATCGTCAACGAAGCTTTTCTCAACCCCGGCGGGAACGCGGCCGACGGGGCCGAGGCCCTGGTGATCGACATCGTCCGGGTTCCCTATTCCGCCCCGGCGGGGGAAAACGCCTGGACCTCGGAAACCTGGTTTGAGGACGATTTTTGCCGGGGCCCCGGAAACGTATTCTACGTCCACCCCGACGGATCCGTCGCCGTCTGCTGTGGATTCGCCAACGAAAACGGGGGTTTGATCATCGGCCGCATCCCCGCCGACGGATACCGGCAATTGACACGCCGGGCGGCGGACAGTCCCGTTGTTCGGGCTTGTTTTAAAGACGGGTTGGCGACCGTCCGGCAACTGCTTGAAGCACAGGGATCCACTTTTCCGGGCAAAACGGAAGACCGCTGCTTCTTCTGCGATTATTTAGCGAAAAACGATTTTCCGATTCCCCGGCGCAACCGTTAGACCCGGCGGAAGGCGGACGCACTGAGAATCGACGCATCCAGCAGCTTCAAAAACTGTTCCCGGTCGAACGATCGAGCTGTCGGCCAGACGGCCGCGGCCAGGACGGCCGGGACCGCCGGAGGAAGAAGGCGAACCGGAACGACCAGGGGTTTGAGCGAAGGCGCCGCGACTCCCCGGAGCGGAATGCGGTACGAACGGCCGGCCCGGATAAGGGTCGATCCCAGGCCGTTGGTCTGCTGGATCGCCCGGACGGAAGTTCCGTACCGCCGGGCGATGCCCCCCAGAGTTTCGCCGTTCCGGACGAGATGGGGGACGGTAAAAACCGGGGGCTTGATTTTATTCAACCGGATCAGCATCGGATAGACGCGTCGTCCCAGCTCCTCGGCGACCGGGTTGTGGAAACGGACGTGATAATGGCTCCGGTGCCCGCGGGCATAACAGATGATGGCCGACGGCGATCCCTTGGAAAAGCGGAAAACACGGTTGAGCCAATCCTTGTCTTCCCCAATGCTCAGGGCGTACCCGTAGAGAAGCTTTTGAATACCGGTGTCGAGGAAAATCGTCTCCGCGTCCGTGCAGGTGATGATCGCCCGGACGAGCGCCCAATTTCTCGGGAGGTCGAGCGTCGCCGCCGTTCCCGTCGTGAACCAGGGGCATTTCCCCGCCTTGTAGTAAAAGCCGAAATCGACGTCCCGGCCGGCCTGGTGGGAGGCGTGGCGTTTGAGCCGGCCCCCGTCGTGGTTACTGATGTCGCCAATCATGATCGGCGGCGTGCCGGGAAGCACCTCGTGGACCTTGCCGACGACGATTTGAATCGCCGTGATGGTTTCCGAAGTCGCCCAGGATTCGGCTTGGGAAATGGTTTCCCAGCGAGGGTCGGCCGGCAGAGCGACGCTGTTGATGATCACCGCGCTGTCCGGCGTTCCGATCGACAACGAGCCCAGGGAGGAAGGATCGTCTTCCACGTACCTCAGCAATTCGTCGTCGCTCAGGTCGAGGAAGGACGCGGCCGAGGCGCGGGCGGAGACGAAGGGAACCGGCAAGTCGACGGGAATCGGGACGGGAACCGGCATCGGGGCGGCCGCAAAAGCCGCACGGAAGGCCCAGCCCGCAAACAATCCGAAGAGAAGCATGATTCAGCTTTTCTTCGCTCATTTTACCCATTCATCCGGCCGAGTCAAACCTGAAAAACAAAGGAGTCAGGACCCCCTTGACATTATCAAGATATCTTGATATATTGAACTGTATGAAGGGCCTGTCGGCGGCCGATTCCCTGCGGAGCCTCAAGGCGCTCGCCGACGCAACCCGCCTGCGCCTGTTTCGACTCGGCCGGGCGTTCGAGCTGAACGTCAACGAAATCGCCGAAACCCTGGGCATGGGCCAGTCCCGCATCTCCCGCCATTTGAAAATCCTGTCCGAAGCCGGTCTCCTGACCTCCCGGCGGGACGGGATGTGGACGTTTTACCGGGCCTCGACCGAGGGACCGGCCGCCCGGTTCGCCGCGGCGACCGGCGACGGCGACCGGGGCGTATTCGCCCAGGACCTCGCCCGGGCCCGCCGGATCCAGGACGACCGGAACCGGGAGTCCCGGCGGTTCTTCGACGCGGTCGCCGGCGACTGGCGGGAGATGAAACGCGCCCTGATCGGGGAGGCACCCCTCGACGCCTTCATCCTGCGACACATCCCCCGCTGTCCCGTCGCCGCCGACCTGGGTTGCGGCAGCGGCGACCTCCTGCCGACCCTCCGTAAAAAGGCCGGTCGGGTGATCGGTGTGGACCGGGCTCCGCGCATGCTGGATGAGGCCCGCCGGCGTTACCTGGTCGAAAGCCGACGCGGGACCCTGGAACTACGACGGGGCGAACTGGAGCGGCTGCCTCTCCGCGACGGCGAGGTCGATTGCGCCGTGATTTGCCTGGCCCTCCATCATCTCCCGGA
>CAYSGA010000009.1:10052-19660 GCA_964430165.1 uncultured Eubacteriales bacterium | reverse complement strand
GATTCTTCCAAGAAAATCATCGTCGTTCCCTGTGAATTTCGCCAATCCGTCGATACCTGCGAAGGCCTCGTCCTGGCCGACGTCGGTTTGACCGAACTCTATTGAAAACCCCAGCGAAAAAAAAGGAAGGCGAGCATGAACGTCTCCGAACTTGTGAAGAAAGCCGGCTTGAAAACTTTCAATGAATTGACCGACCGGGAAATCAGGGGAGTTTACATCTCCGACATGGTGAGCGACATTATCGGGATCGGCGAGGGCAACCTCCTGGTGACCCTCCAGACCCACAAGAACCTGATCGCCGCCGCCAACCTGGTCGACGTCGCGGCCATCGTCTTCACCCGGGGGAAAACGCCGGCCGAAGATGTGACCGCGCTGGCCGCGAAAGCCGGCATCGGATTGCTGGGATTCGACGGCGACACCTGGACGTTAGCCAAAAAACTCTGCGAACTCGGGGTCGGTTGAAGAGCAGCATGACGGAAAACCGCCTCCAGGCGATACTCGGGGAATGCCCGGGGACGCGGGAGGATTTGATCCCGCTCCTTCAGAGAGTCCAGGTTCTCGATGGTTATCTCCGTCCGGAAGCTGTCCGGTTGATCTCCCGCCGACTCAAGATCTCCGAGAACGAGATTTTCGGCGTGGCGACGTTCTATTCCCAATTTCGATTCCATCCTCCGGGGCGCCGCCAAATCCGCGTCTGTCTGGGAACGGCTTGCCACGTCAAGGGCGGGGAACAGCTTCTGACGACGACCCAGCAGCGTCTCGGGATTCAGCCCGGCGAGACGACGGCCGACGGAGAATACGACTTGGAACGGGTGGCCTGTCTGGGATGTTGCGCCCTGGCCCCCGTGGTCGCGGTGAACGACAAAATCCACGCCCAAATGTCGGTTCTGAAAATACAAGGACTTCTGGATGAGCATCAGCCTGGCTGAACGGCGTCCCCGGGCGGCGGACGATTGGACTGAGCTGCAGAGGACGACCCGGGCGGTCATTTATATCGGGGCCGGGTCCTGCGGCCTGGCGGCCGGCGCGGACGAAGTCCAAATCGCCGCCGCGGAGTATTTCCAAAAGGCGGGAATCGACGGCCGGATCGTTCCCGTGGGGTGCATCGGGCCGTGCTATTTGGAGCCCCTCCTGGATGTCCAAATGCCCGGGATCCCGCGCCTCAGCTACGCGAATATGACCGCCAGGGACGTCGCGCCCCTTCTCAAGTCTATCATCGAACAGAAGGAGATTCCGAAGCATCGATTGGCGGGGCATTTCGGGGAGGGTGAATTCCAGGGCCTTCCGCGCTTTTTCGACCAGCCGATGATGAAGCCGCAGGTTCGGATCGTCCTCCGGAACTGCGGGATCATCGATCCGGACGATCTGAACCACTATCTGGCCCGGGACGGATACCGGGGTTTCGAGCGATGCCTGTCGATGAACGAGACGGACGTCATCGAGACGGTCAAGCGCTCCGGGTTGCGCGGCCGGGGCGGCGCCGGATTCCCCACTTGGCGGAAATGGACGACCTGCCGGGAAACAGGCCGCAGCCCGCGATTTCTCATCTGCAACGCCGATGAGGGCGATCCGGGCGCGTTCATGAACAGGTCCCTGATTGAAGGCGACCCCCACGCCGTCCTGGAAGGAATGCTCATCGCCGCTTACGCGATCGGCGCCTCCCAGGGATACGTCTACATCAGGGCCGAATATCCCTTGGCCGTCAAGCGGCTGACGACGGCCATCGGTCAAATGCGCGAGGCAGGCCTTCTTGGAGACCGCATCCTCGGGTCCGGTTTCAGCTTCGAAATTAAAGTCAAGGAGGGGGCGGGGGCGTTCGTTTGCGGGGAGGAAACGGCGCTGATCGCCTCGATCGAGGGAAAACGGGGCATGCCGCAGACTCGGCCGCCCTTCCCCGCGGAGTCCGGCTTGAGAGGCCAGCCGACGATCATCAACAACGTGGAAACGCTGGGCACCCTGCCCCATATTCTCCGCCGCGGGGCCGAATGGTACGCCAGTCACGGCACCGAAACCAGCAGGGGAACCAAGACCTTCTCCCTGGTGGGAAAAGTCCGGCGGACCGGGTTGATCGAAGTGCCCCTCGGCATGACTCTGCGCGAAGTGGTCTTCGACATCGGCGGCGGAACGCAAAAACCCTTCAAAGCCGTCCAGAGCGGAGGCCCCTCCGGCGGATGTCTCTCCGACGAATTTCTGGATACGCCCATCGATTACGAACACTTGGCCGAAGCCGGGGCGATCATGGGATCGGGCGGGTTGATCGTCCTCGATGCCGATACCTGCATCGTCGACACGGCGAAATATTTCCTCGGATTCACCCAAAAGGAGTCCTGCGGGAAATGCGTTCCCTGCCGCGTCGGAACCCGGCACATGGTCGACCTCCTGGAAAAAGTCTGCGACGGCCGGGCCGACCTGTCGGATCTGGATAAACTGGAGAGACTGGGGAATGCGGTGAAAAAAGGGTCGCTCTGCGGGTTGGGCGCCACGGCTCCCAATCCGGTCCTCTCCACCCTGAAGTATTTCCGGTCCGAATTCATCGCCCACGTCAGGGACAAACGCTGTCCGGCGGTGGTCTGCAAGAACCTGGTGGTTTACCGCATCATTCCCGGCAAATGCACCGGCTGCCAGCGTTGCGTGAAAGTCTGTTCCACCGGGGCCATTTCCGGCCCGCGGTCCGAGCCGCACAACCTGGATCAATCCAAATGCATCAAATGCCGCGCCTGTTACGAGATCTGCCGTTTCGAGGCTGTCGCCGGAGACGCGATCATGATCGAATCTTAGAATCGAGGTAACGGATGCCCCGCAAGACCCCGCGCCAGCTGACGATGGAGATCGACCACCGTCCGGTGACTTTTCCGGAAGGGGCGATGGTCCTCCAAGCCGCCGAGCTCAACGGCGTCACCATCCCTTCCCTTTGTGCGCATAAAGATTTGTCTCCGTTCGGAGGATGCCGGTTGTGCCTGGTCGAGATCGAAGGGATGCGCGGGTATCCCCTGTCCTGCAGTACGGCGGCCAAGGAAGGGATGAAAGTCCTGACCGATACGACGACCCTCCGCGAACTTCGCCGGGAAATTCTCCAGCTCATCCTCAGCGAGCACCCCTCAAGCTGCCTGGTTTGCGACGAGAGCCTCGCCTGCCGGGACTACCAGTCGACCATCCGCAAGACCGGAGTCGCCACGGGCTGTCGGTTTTGTCCGAACGATCAGCAGTGCGAGCTGCAGAACCTGATCGAAAAAATCGGTCTGACGGAGATCGATTACCCGATCCGGTATCACGGCTACGAGCCGGAACACGACGATCCTTTTTACGATCGGGACTACAACGTCTGCATCCTCTGCGGGAGGTGCGTCCGGATGTGCCAAGAGGTCCGCGGAACCGGCGTTCTGGCCTTCACCCATCGCGGTCCCCGGATCAAGATCGGCCCCGCCTTCGGCCGAAACCATGTCGAGGCCGGCTGCGAATTCTGCGGGGCCTGCGTCGATGTTTGCCCGACGGGCGCCCTGGCCGATAAAGCCTCCAAATGGGAGGGGACGCCGGACGGGGCGCAGGTTTCGACTTGCCCCTTCTGCGCCGTCGGGTGCCAAATCGAGCTTTCCCATAAAAACGGCCGCTTGACCAAGGCTAAAGCCGATCTGGACTCGGAAGTCAACGACGGGCAACTCTGCCTCAAGGGAAGGTTTTGCCTGCCGGAGACGACGCATCATTTCGATCGGGCGAAAAAACCGATGCTCCGGGAAGGAGAATATTTCCGGGAAGTGTCGTGGGAGCGAATCCTGGAGACGATCGCCGGCCGGCTCAAGGGACTCGAACCCGGCGACATCCGGATGCTGGTTTCCGCCGATCTGACCAATGAGAGTCTCTTCGCCGCCCAAAAATTCGTCCGGACATGCCTGGGAAGCAACAGGATCGATTCCTCCGCCCGGCGAGGTTTCGGCGGCGGCTTGGGGCTTTGGTCGAAGCTCTTCGCCCTGCCCATCTCGATCAAGGACATCGCCAAAGCCGATGTCATCCTGGCCGTCGGGCTCGACAGCCGCTTCAGCTTCTCGGTCGTCGGAACCAAAGTCCGGAAGGCGCTCGCCGCCGGCGCCCGGCTGGTGACGATCGATCCCCGCGACAGCAACCTGGCCCGTTACACGGACGACTGGATTCGTCCCCGTCCGGGCCAAGAAGGAGCGCTTCTCAAACTCGCGGCTGATCATCTGGCCGGCCGGGGGATCGATCTTCCGGCGGCGGCCCGGACGGCGGGCGGCGATCCTTCGGGATTGGAAAGGGCTCTGGAGATCCTGTCGTCCGGCCGGGACTTGACGGTCATCATCGGCCCCCGGGTCTTTCACTATCAGGATCGAGACGCCCTCGTCGACGGCTTGATGAAGCTGGCCGAGAATCCGGCCGTCAACTTCATCCCCCTTTATTTCGGGACCAACGCCCGCGGCGCGCTGGAGATGGGCGTTTTCCCGGAGGTCGATCCGGGCCCTGTCTTTCGCCCGGGCGAAGGAAACGTCCGGGCTGGTTTTTCCGGCGGTTCGCCCCGTCCCAAGGCGATCTATCTCGTCGGGGACATTCCGTTTTTCGAACGGCCGGACTGCGATTTTCTGATCGTTCAAGATCTCTACCTCCCGGCCTTTCCCGTGGATGCGTTCCTGCCGGCCTCCAGCTTCGCCGAAACGTCCGGCACGCTGGTTAATATGGAAGGCCGAGTCCAGGAAATCGTCCCGGTCGAACATCCGGCGGAAGGGGCGGTGACCGGGTTGATGCGCCCCGATTGGCGGATTTTTTCCGATCTGGCCAAGGCCTTGGCCTGTCCTTCCCTGGATTACCGGACCGTCCGGGACGTTTATCGGGAAATCCGGGCGGCCGTTCCGGATTTCCCGGCCCGAGCCGACCGGAAACCCCGCCGGATGAAGGCCGCGGGTCATCCGGATATCTTTTTCGAACCCATCGCTCCGCCGGCCGAAGGAAGATTTACGCTGGTGGCCGAACCCGGGGGATACGGACACCGGGGGATCGATCTTTCATCCAAGGTCGGCGGTTTGAACGAATTAGGCCTCGAGGAAGGATTCCGGATGAATCCCGAGGACATGGATGCGCTCGGCATCCGAAAAGGAGATCGGATCCGGCTTTCGATCGGCCCGGACACGAACACATTTTTCGGCCCGGCCTATCCGGATGCCGAAAGCCCGGCCGGATCCGTGTTCCTGACCCGACCCGCCGTCTTCGGCGGACTCCGTCACCGGCGCGACTGGGAGCCGTTGTTTCGACTATCCCAAAATCCCGTCGGGGTCAACATTCATTCTCCAAATCCCCGAGACGGGGAAGGGACGAGCGGGGGATAATATGTATAAGATCATCGAACGGCGGATGATCGTGCCGAATATGCACGTCTTCACGGTCTTGGCCCCGGCCGTGGCCGAATCGGTGAATCCCGGGAATTTCATCATCGTCCGACCCGATGAGGCCGGGGAGCGGATCCCTCTGTCCGTGGCCGACTGGGACCGGGAGGCCGGCACGGTGACATCCGTTTTTATGCAGGTGGGCGCGTCGACGGCCAAACTGGCCCGCTTGAAATCGGGCGGCGTCATTCCGACTTACGCCGGGCCGCTCGGCCAGGAAACCGAAATCGGACATTTCGGCACGGTTCTCTGCATCGGAGGATGCTACGGAATCGGGTCCATTTATCCGGTCGCCCGGGCCCTCCGCCAGGCCGGCAACATTGTTCATGTCCTCCTGGAAGCCCGGAGCTCGTATCTTCTTTTTTGGGAGGATCGATTCGCCAAGGTCGCGGACCGGGTCTGGATTCTCACCCGGGACGGAACGAAGGGACAGAAGGGACATTTGAGCCGCCTCCCGGAAATGATGCAACGGGCCGGTCTCGTCCCCGATCGGGTCATCGTCAACGGGTGCACGTTCCAGATGATGCGGGCCTCCATGATCACCAAGCCGCTGGGCTGGAAAACCATCGTCAATATGAATCCGATCATGATCGACGGGACGGGAATGTGCGGCGTCTGCCGGCTTTCCGTCGGGGGGAAAACGAAGTTCGCCTGCGTCGACGGACCGGATTTCGACGGCCACGAGATCGACTGGGAGGAGTTCCTGGCCCGGCGCAAGAGCTACAATCCCGAGGAGGTCGATCCCCTGCGCCGAAGCAGTTGCCGGTCTCATTTTTAATCCCGACGCCCGGGCCGGCGTCCGAGAGGTGGATTTGCGTGAGTGAAGAGAAGACCGAGAAGAAAAAAGTCGATTTCAAGCGGCGGTCCATGCCCAAACAGAAGCCTTGGGAACGGGTCAAAAACTTCGACGAAGTGGCCCTCGGTTACCCCATCCCGACCGCCCGGGAGGAGGCCGCCCGCTGCCTTCAATGCAAAAAGCCGCTGTGCAATCAAGGTTGTCCCGTCGGTATCGACATTCCCGGGTTCATCCGCTGCATCGTCGAGGGGAACTTCGACGTCGGGGTGAAAATCATCAAGAAGACGAACGCTCTTCCGGCCATCTGCGGCCGGGTGTGTCCCCAGGAAGAGCAGTGTGAGAAGGTGTGCGTCCTGGGAAAAAAAGGGAATCCGGTCGGGATCGGACGTCTGGAACGCTTTTTAGCCGATTGGGAGGCGGGGACCGGCAAGGTCGAAATCCCGGAGATGGCGCCCAAGACGGGGAAAAAAGCGGCCGTCGTCGGGGCGGGCCCCGCGGGCATCACCGTGGCCAACGACCTGACCATCCTCGGCCACGAAGTGACGATTTTCGAGGCTCTGCATGAATGCGGCGGCGTTCTGGTGTACGGCATTCCCGAGTTCCGGCTGCCGAAGGCGATCGTCCAGAGGGAAGTGAACTACGTTAAAAGCCTGGGAGTTAAAATCCTGACCGATTTTATCGTCGGGAAAACCCGGACGGTCGACCGGCTCTTGAAAGAATTCGACGCCGTCTTTGTCGGTTCCGGCGCCGGATTGCCCTGGTTCATGGAAATCCCGGGCGAGAACCTCAACGGCGTTTATTCGGCCAACGAGTATCTCACCCGAGTCAATCTGATGAAGGGCTTCCGCTTTCCGGAATATGACACCCCGGTGAAACGACCCGGGCGGGTGGCCGTCGTCGGCGGAGGGAATGTGGCCATGGACTCCGCCCGGACGGCCCTCCGGCTGGGCGCCGGCGAAGTCCATCTCGTCTATCGCCGCAGCAAAGCGGAGCTGCCGGCCCGGGTCGAAGAGGTGGAAAACGCGGAGGAGGAGGGCGTCATTTTCGACCTGTTGACGCTGCCGCTCCGCTTGATCGGCGACGCCGACGGTTGGATCCGGGAGATGGAAGTCCAAAAAATGGAGTTGGGAGCCCCGGATGAATCCGGCCGCCGCCGGCCGGTTCCCGTTCCGGGGTCGGAATTCCGCATGCCCTTCGACGCCGTCGTGATCGCCATCGGCAACAGCCCCAATCCTCTTATTCCCCGGACGACGCCGGGTTTAGAAATCAACAAGAAAGGAGGCATCGCCACCCGGCCGGAAACGGCCCGCTCCTCCCGGCCGAACATCTGGGCGGGCGGCGACATCGTCCGGGGGGCGGCGACGGTCATCAGCGCGATGGGCGACGGCCGGATCGCCGCGGCCTCGATGCACAAATACCTCATGGGCGAAAACGAGGCGGGAGAAAAAACGAAATGAAGCTTTCCGAGATCAAAGACCTCCTGCGCTGCGAAGTCCTGGTCGGGGCGGAGGATCCGGCCATGGAGATCCAGCAGGTCGTGGCCTCGGACGGAATGAGCGAAATCCTGGCCTTCGCCCGATCCCGGGAATTGATGATCACCGGCCTGACCAACATTCAATCCATCCGGACGGCCGACATCGCCGGCGTCAGCGCCGTGATTTATTGCCGGGGCAAGCGTCCGGACAGCCGGGTGATCGAGTTCGCCCGGGAAAAGCGGATTCCCGTATTCATCTCCCCGATGGTCATGTTCGATATCTGCGGTCTCCTCTATGCCCGCGGGATGAAGGGCGTATCATGACGGACGCCGAACTGCTCTGCGAAAGCTTCGCCATCCAGGGTAGGAATTTTGACAAAGCGGGTGAGATCTCGGGACAGATCAAAGTCATTCTCCGGAACCTCGGCATCCCGGCCGCCGTCATCCGACGCCTGGTGATTGTCGCCTACGAGGCGGAGATGAACGTGGCGATGTATGCGGACCGGGGAATCCTGACCCTCATCTTGACCGACGGGGACATTCGAATCGAAATTCGAGATGAAGGCCCCGGAATCCCGGACATCGAGCTGGCCCTTCAGGAAGGCTATTCGACCGCCTCCGACGAGATGCGGGAAATGGGCTTCGGATTTGGCATGGGGTTGCCGAACATGAAAAAAAACTCAGATGAATTCCAAATCGAATCGACCGTGGGACAGGGCACGAATGTGTCCGCCCGGATCAGGCTGAAGGCCGATGTTTGAGCTCAAACACGGGTTTAAAATCTCCGCGGACAAATGCATCGGATCGATGCGCTGCATGCGGGCCTGCCCGACCCACGCCATCCGCGTCTACGACGGAAAAGCCCGTTTGATCCCGGAGTTGTGCATCGATTGCGGGAGCTGTCTCAGCGTCTGTCCGACGGGGGCGATCTCGGCAACCACGATTTCCTTCGCCGAGTTGGACCGGTTCAAGTTTAAGGTCGCCGTGGCGGCGCCGGCCCTCTTCACTCAGTTCGGCCTGAACGATACCCCGGCCCAGATTGAGCAGGCGCTTTTAAGCCTCGGGTTCGACGCCGTCTGGGAATACGCCGTCGATATTGAACTGATCGACCGGGCGATCGCCGAATGCGTCGGCCGGCGGACCGGCCCGTTCCCCCTGATCTCCAATTCCTGTCCGGTCGTCGTCCGGCTGGTTCAAGTCGCCTATCCGACCATGGTCGACCAGCTGATTCCCGTTGAAGCCCCCCGGGAAATCGCCGGACGGGAATTGAAACGTAAATATTCCAAGGAGCTGAATCTCAAGCCGGAAGAAATCGCGGCCATTTACATCACCCCCTGCCAGGCCAAGACCATCTCCATCCTTCAACCGGCGGAAGGAGTGGAAAGCTTTCTCGACGGGGCCATCGGCATCTCCCAAATCTACAACGATCTTTTTTTCCACCTCCGAAAAAAAGCCGCCAAGGAAGAGGCCGCCAAACGCCGGGATCGTTCGGCCGAGCTGTTCCATTGGGGGATTCCGGAGGGCGAGTTTTCCCGGCTTTCGAGGGAGAATTGCCTCACGCTGGAAGGATTGACGGACGTCATTAAAGTCTTCGACGACATCGAAAAAGGCAGAATCGTCAATATCGGTTTCCTGGAATGCCATGCCTGCAGGGGCGGTTGCATCGGGGGAAATTTAACCATCGAAAATCTCTACGTAGCCCGCAGCAAGAACCTCCATTTGATCTCCCAGCGCCCGCCATTCGTTCCCGAGTACGAGAGAGAAGTGGCCCGGCGCTATGCGACGGAGGATTTCTCCCTGAGAGCCTCGTTGAAACCCCGAGCGGCGGAGAGCGCCGTCACCGACCTGCACGAACAGGTCGGCCGACGAAAAAAAACGGAGGCGTTGGTGAAAGGTCTTCCCCTGCTGAACTGCGGCCTCTGCGGCGCCCCGTCCTGTAAAAATCACGCCG
>CAYSGA010000009.1:0-9952 GCA_964430165.1 uncultured Eubacteriales bacterium | reverse complement strand
CTTCCCCTGCTGAACTGCGGCCTCTGCGGCGCCCCGTCCTGTAAAAATCACGCCGAGGACGTGGCCGCCGGACGGGTGGAGATGACGGACTGCGTCTTTCTTTCGTCCAAGCGGATCGAGCGTCTCCGTAAAATCTATAAAAAGACATGAAGGCCGGTTCATCATCCCGCCACCCCGTAGCCGGCCGGAAAAGCGCTCGCCTCATTCCATCAGCGGGGCGTAAAAATCGTTGCCTTTATCGTCGACGATGATGAAGGCCGGGAAATCCTTGACCGTGATTTTATAGATTGCCTCCATCCCGAGCTCGGGATAGGCCAGGATTTCCTGGCTGGTGATGCAGTCCTTGGCCAGGCGGGCGGCCGGTCCGCCGATCGAGCCGAGATAAAAACCGCCGTAGGTCCGGCAGGCTTCGGTCACGGCCTTGGACCGGTTCCCTTTGGCCAACATGACCATCGAACCTCCATGTTTTTGGAACAGGCCGACGTAATCATCCATCCGGCCGGCCGTCGTCGGCCCCAGCGAACCCGAGGCGTAGCCCGGCGGCGTCTTGGCCGGACCGGCATAGTAGATGATGTGGTCCTTGAAATATTCGGGCAGGCCTTCTCCCCGGTCGAGTTGTTCCTTCAGTTTGGCGTGAGCGATGTCCCGGGCGACGATGATCGGCCCGCTGAGCGAGAGGCGGGTGGCGACCGGGTACCGGCTTAAAATCGCCCGGATCTCGCTCATCGGCCGGTTGAGATCGACGGCGACGGCCGACGCTTCCTCCACGCCCGACGGGGGCAGGTATTGGGCCGGGTCGGTCTCGAGCTTTTCCAGAAAGATCCCGTCGCGGGTGATTTTCGCTTTGACATTTCGGTCGGCGTTGCAGGAAACGCCCAGCCCGATGGGACAGGAGGCGCCGTGCCGCGGCAGGCGGATGACCCGGACGTCGAGGGCGAAATATTTGCCGCCGAAGGCAGCTCCCAGGCCGAGTTTCCGCGTCGCCTCCAGAAGGCGACTCTCCAGCGCCAAGTCGCGAAAGGCATGTCCGGCCGGGCTCCCTTGGGCGGGAAGCGCGTCCAAATACCGGGCCGAGGCCAGCTTGACCGTTTTCAAGACAAGTTCGGGCGAAGGGCCGCCGACCACGACCGCCAGATGATACGGCGGACAGGCGGCCGTACCGATGGCCCGGATCTTGGCCATCAGGAATTTAAACAGGGCGTCCGGGTTAAGGACGGCCTTGGTTTCCTGAAAGAGATAGGTTTTGTTGGAGGAACCGCCGCCCTTGGCGATAAACAGGAATTGATAAGCGTCCCCGTCCACGGCGGCGAGGTCGATCTGGGCCGGCAGATTCGTCCCCGTGTTTTTCTCCTCGTACATCGTCAGGGCCGCGTTTTGGGAATAACGCAAATAATTTTTCGTGTAAGCGTTGAAGACGCCCCGGGAGAGGGCGTCCTCGTCCCCGCCGTCGGTCCAGATCTGTCGTCCTTTTTTCCCCATGATCACGGCCGTCCCCGTATCCTGGCACATGGGGAAGATCCCCTCAGCCGAGATCACGGCGTTCTTGACGAGCTCGAGAGCGATGGATTTATCGTTGGCCGAACTCTCGGGATCCTTCAGGATTTCGGCCAATTGGCGGAGGTGGGACGGGCGGAGGAGGAAGGCGATGTCCCGAAAGGCGCGCTCCGCCAGCATCGTCAGCCCTTCGGAGGAAACCTTGACGACGGGCGTTCCCTCGAAGGAGGCCGGGGAAACGAAAATTTTGGTGACTTCGACGTACTCGGTCGTATCCGGACCGAGGGGAAACAAGGCTTGGGATGAATATTCCGGCATGGCTCAACCCTCCCGTTATAAGATCGAAGAAGTTCAGGAGCCGAGAACGGCGGCCCCCGTTCTTTATTCGCTTTTTTTCAACGATCCGTATTCGAAACCCTTCTCGAAGGCCGCCAGGTTCAACCCCTCCGTTCCCTTGGGAACGGTGGACTCGATGGCCTTCCGCATTGCGTTTTTCGACACCAGGCCCGTGACGGCGGTGAAGAATCCGGCCATGACCATGTTGAGGACGACCTTCCTGCCCAGTTCCTCGGCGATCCGAGTGGCCGGAATACCGAACAACTTGACCGAGGGCGGAATCCCGGCGGGATCGACGAGTTCCTCCTCAAAAAGCAGCATCCCTTCGGGATCGATCGCCGGAGAAAACTTGGCGAAGGCCTCCTGACTCATGATGACCATGATCTGGGGCTTCTTGACGTAGGGGTAAAGGATGGTTTCGTCGGCGACGATCACCTGGGAACTGCAGGCGCTGCCCCGGGCCTCGGGTCCGAAGGCCTGGGTCATGGTCGCATTCTTGTCATCGAACAGGGAGGCGGCTTTGCCGATGACATAACCCGTCAAGATGACGCCTTGACCGCCGAAACCGCCGATTTTGACTTCCGTTCTGGCCATGTTTATCCCTCGTATGTTTTATAACGGTCGCCCAACCGCTCCCGGTAATGGGCGTTCATAGCGTCCAGGTAGGTCGGACGTTCCGTATCGACGAATTTGCCGACGATGATCCGCTCGTTGAGCCGGATATCGACGTCCTTGGTTTTGGCGTCGTTCCGGATGTCGCTGTTATCGCAATACCAGCGGAGGCGGTCGAGCCCGTCTCCAAACTTCTGCTGCCGCTCGAAGATCGTCGGGCAGGGCGCCAGGATCTCGATGAAGGAGAACCCGGGCTTCTTGAGGGCCTCGATCATGGCGTTCGTCTGGTTGTAGACGTGAAGCGAAGTCCAACGGGCGACATAAACGGCCCCGACCGACTCGGCCAGGAAGGGCAGGTTGAACGGGGTTTCAAAATTGCCGTACGGCGAGGTCGAGAGGACCGCACCTTCGGGGGTCGTCGAGGCCAGTTGACCGCCGGTCATGGCATAGTTGAAGTTGTTGATGCAAATGACGGTGAGATCGATATTCCGCCGGGCGGCGTTGATGAAATGGTTGCCGCCGATGGCCACGATGTCTCCGTCTCCGCTGATCACCACGACTTTGAGCTTGGGATTGGCCAGCTTCAGGCCGGTGGCGAAGGGAATGGCCCGGCCGTGAGTCGTATGGAACGAATCGACCTTGACATACCCGGCGACGCGGCCGGTGCAGCCGATGCCGGAGACGACGACCAATTCGTCGAGGGGGATCAGGCACTTTTCCAGAGCCTTGGCGAAGCAGTTGACGCTGACTCCGATGCCGCAGGTCGAACACCAGATGTGGGGCATCCGGTCCATCCGCATGAAATCGTCCATCGGATGCTTGTCGGGGTTGACCTGGCCCGGGGCCGGGCTGAGAGACGCTTTTTTCAGTTCCGTTATGATCGACACCGGAGGGCCTCCTCGATTTTCTGGGCGATATCCTCGGCCTCGTGGACCGTTCCGCCGCCGTGGCCGGCTAAAACGACCGGGACCTTGCCCCGAGCCGCACGGTCCACTTCAAAGAACATCTGGCCGTAATTCATTTCGGCGACAACCAGGGCTTTGCCCCGTCCGGCCAAATCGGCGATGACTTTTTCCGGGAACGGCCAAGCGACGATGAGCCGGAGAGTTCCGACCTTGGTCCCCTTTCGGCGGGCCAGGGCGACGGCGTTGACGGCCACGCGCGAGGTGATGCCGTAGGACACCACGACGACATCGGCGTCCTCCAGGTCATGGGCTTCGACCCGGGTCAGGCTTTCGGTCTTGAGTCGGATTTTATCGACCAGGCGGTGGACGAGCTGTTCCTGCGTTTCCGGGCTCATGTTCGGATAACCGCGGAAGTCGTGGGTCAATCCGGTCACATGCAACCGGTGGCCGTCCCCGGCTTTGAACATATCCGGGACCAGATCCTCACGCGGCTTGAAGGGCAGGTATTCGCCCGGCGGGAGGCTGGTGTACCGGCGCGGACGGATTTTGATCTGATCGGCCGGCGGAATGACGACCCGCTCCATCATATGACCGACACATTCATCCATCATGAACATCACCGGGACGCGGTACTGCTCGGCGAGGTTGAAGGCGTCGATCGTCAGGTCGAAACATTCCTGGGGGGAGTTGGGGCAGAGGGCGATGATTTCGTAATCCCCATGCGAACCCCAGCGGGCCTGCATCATATCGGCCTGGCCCGGCAGCGTCGGAAGGCCGGTCGAAGGCCCGCCGCGTTGAACGTCGACGAAGACGCAGGGCGTCTCGGTCATGGCCGCCAGGCCGATATGTTCCATCATCAGGGAGAAGCCCGGCCCGCTGGTCACGGTCATGGCCTTCTTCCCCGCCCAGACGGCGCCTTGGATGGCGATCGAGGCGGCCAGCTCGTCCTCCATCTGAATGAAGAGGGCGCCCTCGATCAACGGCGCGCGCCGGGAGAACCGTTCGACGACCTCGGTGGAGGGTGTGATCGGGTATCCGGCGACGAACCGGCAGCCGGCGGCTAAAGCGCCTTCGCAACACGCATGATCGCCGTCCATGTAATGCGCCCCCGTCAATACGCCTTTGGGGTCGGCCTTCTCAAACACCTTTTTTACCTGGCTTCCGCTCATGGCATCTCCCCCGTCTTGGGTTCGTACGTGTAAATGGCGAATTCCGGGCAGATCATCCGGCAGAACCCGCAGTTGACGCAGAGTTCGGCCTTGATGACATCCGGCGGATGGTATCCCTTGGCGTTGAACCGTTTGGAAAGGACCAAAACGGCATGGGGGCAGTAGTCGATGCAGAATCCGCACCCTTTGCAGCGGTCCTCCCGGATGATGATCTGGCCGTGAGGGGTTTCGGGCTTGGTCAGCCCGAATGGTTTTTCTCTGTACCTGACCGGCATCGGAAATCCTCGCTTACCGCAACGTTCCGTGATAGGTCGACGTCAGCTGCTTCTTGCGGACGTCGGGATTCGAATAATCGGGGAGAATCATCGGGGAAACGCGGCCGTCGACGGCGACCCGGACGGCCTCCAACTCCCGGTGGTATGCGCGGACATGCTCCAGCGTCAGCCGCCCCCCGCCGGCCGCGCCTTTAACGAACTCGGCCGCGGTGCAGCCGGCGATACGGCCAAAGACGACGACGTCGAGCAGGGAATTGCCCATCAGGCGGTTCTCCCCGTGGACGCCGCCGCTCACTTCCCCGGCCACGAACAGGCCGGGGACGACGGTTTCCGTCCTCTGGTTGATCTCCAGCCCGCCGTTCTGATAGTGCAGCGTGGGAAAGATCAACATCGGCTCTTTCGTGATATCGATTCCGTAGCGGTGGAACAGGATCCACTTTCCGGGAAATTCCCGCCGGACCGTGCCTTCTCCGTTCAAGACGTCGATCATCGGCGAGTCCAACCAGACGCCGAATTTTCCGGTCGGCGTCGGGACGCCGTTCCCCCGCTCCAGGCATTCCCGAATGATCGACGCCGATTCGACGTCCCGGGGCTCACGCTCATAGACGAACTGTTCACCGGCCGAGTTGAGGACATTGGCCCCGGCCCCCCGGACTTTCTCGGTGATCAACAGCCCTTCGGCCTGCTCCGGAAAGACGGCCCCGGTCGGGTGGTACTGAACGGTGTGGAGGAACTTGAGCGGCACTCCGGCCCGATAGCCCAGGATCAACCCGTCGCCGGTGGCGCCATAATGGTTGGTCGTCATGTAGTCCTGGATATGAAGGCGGCCGGATCCGCCCGTGGCCATAATCGTCGCCTTGGCCCGGACGATCAGGTATTCCTCGGTCTCCAGATTGAAGAGAACGGCCCCGGCGCAGGCGCCACGCTCGTCGAGGAGCAGCTCGACGGCGGGCGAGAATTCAATGATCTTGATGTCGTCGGGATGGTTCTTGACTTCATCCCGCAAGGTTCGCATGATCTCGGCCCCGGTGATATCCCCGGCGTAATGCATGCGCTTGCGCGAGGTCCCGCCTCCATGCATGCTCTTCAGGCGGCCGTCGTCGAACTTGGAAAACATGGCCCCCTGTTTTTCCAGCCAGGCCATGACTTTGGGCGCCTCCAGGACAAGGGTCTTGACCAGATCGGGATCGTTCTTGAAATGCCCGCCGCCCACAGCGTCCAGGTAATGAAAATAGGGCGAGTCCTTTTCGTTCTTGGTCGCCGCCTGGATGCCGCCCTCGGCCATCATCGTATTGGCATCCCCAAGCCGCAGCTTGGTGGCGATCAGAACCTTGGCTCCGTTCTGACGGGCCATCAGGGCGGCCGAAGCCCCCGCCCCTCCGCCGCCGATGATCAGGACCTCGGTTTCAAAATCGACCTTGGAAAGGTCGATCGTCTCCGGGTCGAGCCGGCTTTTGGCATGAAACAGGGCGACCATTTCGTTGGCGATCCGGTAACCTTTGCTGGGCCCGACCTTGATCTCGGAACGTCCCTCTTCCTTGAAATCCGGGTGGTACTTGAGAATGTCCGTGCGCTCCTTCAGGGACATCGGGGGGAATTCCTCGCCCCGCCGTTTCCTTTCGACGCGTTCGGGCCTTGTTTTTTCGACCTTCTTGATGAGTTCGTTCAATTCCGGCGTGTATGGCATGGTAGACTCTCCCTGGTCAGACGGTCAGCCGTCAATCTCGACGAGATGGGTCCTGTCCTTGGGGACCCAGAATTCATCGGCCATGTCGGGTTCGATATCCAGCTCTTTGTACAGCTTTTTAAGCTCATCCATGCTTTTGGATTTCAAATCCTTCAAGGCCTTTTCATACCGATCCGCCTCGACGGTGGCCACGGCTTTTTCCAAATGCTTGGCTTTCGGGGCGAGATGGCGGGCGTAAAGGCGGCGGGCCAGGATGGCCACATTATATTGGACTTCCTCGGCCGGGCAGCGGGACGCGCAGAGTCCGCACATGACGCAATCGAAAGAGAGTTGGGCGACCGCGGTCACGTCTCCTTGAATCGCCTTGGAGATGTAGCCCAGGACATCGATGTCCATCGGACAGCTCCGCGTACAGGTCGCGCAACCGACGCACTTGAAGATCTCGGGATAGAGCGCGGTCAGCGTGGAGCCGACGGGGGGAAGGGTTTCGATGTCGTAGACCGCCTTGTTCCCCGGGAAGAAAGGGATCTGGGCGATGTACATATTCGGACGAACAACAGTCTGGCAGGCCAGCCCGACTTCGATCCGGTAGGAATCCGGGAACCGGAAAACCGTCCCGCAAGCTCCGCAAATGCCGCCCCGGCAGCCGCACCCGCGGACCAGCTGATATCCGGCGTATTCGAGGGCTTTCTGGATGGTCAGGGAATCGGGGACGTTATACTGTTTCCCCATGATGAAGATGGGAATCCGCCCGGCCTCCTTTTTTTTGGTTTGGACGGCCGGTTTCTTTTCTTTAGCGTCGGCTTTACTCATCGTGCGCCTCCTCTCGCTTCAGAGCTTTTTCCTTCATTCGGAGCGGACCCAGCGACCGGATCTGCTCAGTAAATTCATCCATCACCTGGGCGAATTTTCTCCCTTCCGCCGCGGAAATCCATTCCAGCCGCAGGCGCCGGGCGTCGATCCCCAGGTCCGGGAGCATTTTCTTGAATAGGGTGATGCGTCGAAGAGTCTTATAATTGCCCTCCACGTAATGGCAATCTCCGGGATGGCAGCCCCCGATGAACACCCCGTCGGCGCCCTCATAGAAGGCGTAAAGGATATGTTGGGGGTCCACCCGGCTGGAGCACATGACCCGCATATTGATGGTGTTCGCCGCGTAGTTGAACCGCGAGGTGCCGGCCAGGTCGGCCGCGGCGCTTGTACACCACTTGCAGAGGAAAGACATGATTTGAGGTTCAAACATGGTCATCCTTCCAGCATGGCTTTCAGCATCGAAAAAATCTGATTGTCGGTTTGATTGCGCTGCTGGGCCGCGCCGGACGGGCAGGCCGCCGCGCAGGATCCGCAGCCCTCGCACAGGATCTCGTTGACGACGATGACGCCCCGGTCGCGGTCCAGGCTCCGGGCTCCGTACGGACACATCGTGATACAGATCCCGCAACCGGAGCAACGTTCGTCGTCTACGGGAACGGTCGTCGGCTCGTGAATGAGCTCCGTCTGGGAAAACAGACTGCCGACCTTGGCCGCCGCGGCCGAGGCTTGGGACACGGTCTCCGGGATGTCCTTTGGTCCGTGAGCGCAACCCGCCAGGAAAAATCCGGCGTTGAGGCTTTCGACCGGCCGCAATTTGGGATGGGCTTCGGCCAGGAAGCCGTGGATGTCGGTGGAAACCTTCAGCCGTTTGAGCAGGTCTTCGACCCCGTCGGCTTTAACCATGGCCATGGCCAGCACCACCATATCGGCCTCGATTTCGACTTTCTTGCCGGTCAGGGTGTCTACGCCCCAGACAATGAGCTTGTCGCCCTCCTGGAAGATCTTCGAAACCTTGCCCCGGATATAGAGGACTTTTTCCTCCTCGATCGTCCGCTGATAAAACTCTTCGAAGGCTTTGCCGCCTGTCCGGACGTCGATGTAGAACACCGTCGCCTGGCCGTCCGGGACGCGATGCCGGTACATCATGGCATGCTTAGCCGTATACATGCAGCAGATCTTCGAGCAGTAGGGTTTGTGCAGCTCCGTGTCGCGCGAACCGCAGCACTGAACGAAGACGATCGACTTCGGCACCCGCCCGTCCGAAGGGCGCCGGATCACTCCTCCGGTCGGCCCCGAGGCGGATAGAATCCGCTCGAATTCCATTCCGTTGAGGACGTCGTCGTATTTTTCGCCGCCGAACTCGCCCAAGGCCTGCATGGTATAGAGGTCATAGCCGGTGGCGATGATTACGGCTCCGACCTCCTCCTCGAAGGTGACGGGCTTCATATCGTAATCGATGGCCTTCCGGTCGCAGACGTCCTTGCATTTGCCGCATCGGACCGGGGTCAAGCCCAGGCAGTTCTTTTCGTCCAGCGTATAGGTCCCGGGTACGGCCTGCGGGAACGGCATATAGATGGCCTTGCGGAACGACAACCCCATGTTGAATTCATCGGGGGCGATCTGGGGGCAGACCTTTTCGCATTCCCCGCACAAGTTGCACAGGACTTCATCCACGTAGCGGGGTTTCTTTTTGATCTTGACCTTGAAATTGCCGACGAATCCGGAAATGGATTCGACTTCGTGATAGGTCAGGAGCTTGATATGGGGATGGCGGGACACTTCGACCATCTTGGGGGTCAGAATACATTGGGAACAGTCGAGCGTCGGGAAGGTCTCCGAGAGCTGGATCATCTTCCCCCCGATGGAAGGATTTTTCTCGACGACGATGACATCATACCCGTGATCGGCGACGTCCAGGGCGGCCTGCAAGCCGCTGATGCCGCCGCCGATGATTAACGCCCGTCTCTTGACCGGGACTTTGATCGGCTGGAGGCTTTCGTTCTGGAGGGCCTTCGCGACGTGGCCCTTGACGATCCGGACCGCCTTTTTCGTGGCTTGGGGCTTGTCTTCATGGACCCAGCTGTCCTGTTCGCGGATGTTGGCGATCTCGATCTGATAGGGGTTCAGCCCGGCCAGGCGGGCCGCTTCCTGGAAGGTCTTTTCGTGGAGCGTGGGCGAACAGGCGGCGATGATGACGCTGTCCAGCCTTTTCTCCTTGATCGTGTCGATGATCATCTGCTGGCCCGGGTCCGAACACATGTACATATAGTTCGTGGAGAAGGCCACCCCGGGATGGTCCCTCATGATCTGGGCGACTTTCTCCACGTCCACTACTCCGGCGATATTGACGCCGCAATGGCAGACGAACAATCCGACGCGTTTGTCTTTCTTCGGTTCGACTTTCAAAGCTTCACCTCGGAGACATGATTCGGGGCAAAGAGGGCCTCGGCGGGGACCGCGTGTTGGTCCAAGCCGAGAACGGATTTCTCGACGCCGAGCGCCCAAGCCAGGATTTGGGTGAAGTAGAGGACGGGGAGTCCGGCGAAATCCAAATTGGCCTCCCTGATCTTTTCCTGACGGCGGTCCATGTTGTAAAAACAGAGCGGACAGGTCACCGCCGCCGCCGCCGCCCCGTTCATCCGGGCAGATCGGAGGACCCGG
>CAYSGA010000008.1:0-20764 GCA_964430165.1 uncultured Eubacteriales bacterium | reverse complement strand
CCCTCCTCGGCCAGGACGATCAGGTCTTCCGTCAGCCGGGTTTTCGTTTTGTTCGAAAGATAAAGGGAGACGCCGCGGCAAGCGGCTTCCCGAAGGGCGGCCAGGGAAAGCGCCGCGCTTGACGAATCCGGAAGAAGCGGGCCGTGCTGAAAATGCGCGATCAAGCCGCCCTTCTTTTGCGCCACCGCGGTCAAATTAATCAAATCGGACGGCGTTCGCCCGGCTTTGTCCGAGGTGAATATTTCCGCGCCGGAAAGGCAGAGCCGTTCCAATTCGAGGACCGAGGCACGCCCAGAGTCGATCAATCGGAGACGCGCGCCCCTCTTCCGGCGTTTTTTCGCTTCGTCCAGAATCGCGAAGTAATCCGCCTGGTCATCCCGAAGGACGAGGTCTCCCTCCTTCGGGATGAATTCGCTTGCGTCCATGTTCGCTCCGCCGGGTTCGAAGTTTACCTTCGCTCCCGGACCCTGTCAAGAAAGTTGGGTTGGCATGACCTTCACTCCCTGGTCCGGTTCTTCACGGCTTTTCTCACCGTTCCGGCTCAGCTCCGATGGAACTCGCACTCATCCCCTTCATTCAACGGCAGCAGGAGTGAATGCTCAGACATCATCGTTCGGCCTGGCCTTGCCAGGTTCTCGTGCTCGGTCGGCCTTGCCGACAAGTACCGGATTCTTCCGATCCGGCTTCCTTCGCCAAACGGTTTGGGGACAGGGCTAAAGACCTGTCCCCGCTTTATCCTGGACATGTCCGCTCAGGTCATACCGATGCTTATGAAATCGTATAAGATTCATTTCCTGTTCTACGGCCGGACTTCTTTGTTAAGACGGCCTCCTCCCGATCAGAGTCAACCCGACTTGAGATATGGCCGAAGAGTTTGAACCCCGTTCCTTATTCTTATATATTAATCGCGGGACGGGCGGATGAGCGCAAAAACCGTGGTTCTTTTCTCCGGCGGCCTGGATTCGACGACGGCCCTCGTCTGGGCGCTCCGCCGTCGTCGTGAGGTCCATGCTCTGACTTTCGACTACGGGCAGCGCCATCGCGTCGAAGTCCGCGCGGCCCGGACGATCGCCCGGCGCCTCGGCGTTCCGCATACCGTCCTGAAAATCGACCTGGGACAAATCGGCGGTTCCGCGCTGACCGAACCGGCGATCGACGTTCCGCGATATCGCCGCGTCCCGCCCCTTCGGGCGTCCGCCCCTCCCGTCACGTACGTTCCCTTCCGCAACGGGATCCTCCTCGCCCTGGCCGCCGCCTGGGCCGAGACGCGGGGGATCGACGAAATCGTCTGCGGCTTCAACGTCATCGATTCGCCGGAATATCCCGACACCCGGCCGGCCTTCGTCCGGGCCATGGAACGCGCGGTCAACGCCGGAACGACCGCCGCTTTCGGCCGGGGCCGGATGAAAATCCGGGCGCCTTTTATCGGACTGAAAAAATCCGGGATCATCCGGATCGGCCTCGCCCTGGGCGCGGATTATTCCCGGTCGGTCACCTGTTATTCCGGGAAGGAAAAACCGTGCGGTTCGTGTTCGGCTTGCCTCCTGAGGGCCCGGGCCTTCAAGGAAGCCGGGCATCCCGACCCGCTCGTCTTGCGGACAGGCAAAGGAGGACGCCCATGAGTTGGACCCTGAAGGTCCGGGAACGGTTTTCGGCGGCCCATTTCCTTCGCGAATACGAGGGGAAATGCGAAAAAATCCACGGCCACACCTTTCAAGTGGAAGTGGAAATTCCCATATCCGAGCTTGATTCGACCGGACTCGGGATAGACTTCACTCTGATCAAAGCCAAGTTGGCCGACATCCTTCCCGACCACTCCTTCCTCAACGAGATCTATCCCTTCAACCCGTCGGCGGAAAACCTGGCCCGCCGTTTTTTCGAAGACCTCAAGCCCCACTTTCCGGTCCGGGCGGTGACGGTCTGGGAGTCCGAGGATGCCCGGGCAACCTACAGCGAAGATCGCTGAAATCTTCGCCGGGATCCAGGGAGAAGGGCTCCGCCTGGGGCGGCCGGCGTTGTTTGTCCGTCTCGCCGGCTGCAATCTTCGCTGCTCGTTTTGCGACACGAAAAACGCCTGGAGCGGCGGTCGGACCATGACGGTCGAGGCCATCGCCGCAGCCTTGAAACGGAATCGTAAAGACTGGTCCGGTGATTGGATCTGCCTGACCGGCGGCGAGCCGTTAACTCAGGACATCGGGCCTCTCGTAGATCGTTTTCATCGCGACGGATTTCGGATCCAGGTCGAAACGAACGGAACGATTTTTCAAGATCATGCCCTCGATTGGGTGACCGTCTCTCCCAAGCCGCCGCGCTATGAGGTCGCCCCGGGATTCCCCGGCCGGACCCGCGAAGTCAAACTCGTCGTTTCCGGGGAATTGACGCTCCCGGCCGTCCGGCGCGTCCGGGCGGACTTCTCCGCCTCCGTTCCGATATTTCTTCAGCCCGACTCGAACCGGGGAGAAAGCCGGGAGCGGGCCGTCCGTCTCCTTAAACGAGCGTTGGCCGAAGGACTCGGGGAAATCCGGTTAGGCGCGCAACTCCACCGGATCTTCGGTCTGCGCTGAGGTCCGGAATCAACCTTCGCGGCCGCACTGCATGGCGGATTGGGCCAGGCTATGCCTCACCCACCGCCTGACGGCAAGGTCCCACGCGAAGCAGGGACAGGCCGTGCTTTTGGAGCAGTTCTCGACGATGAAGGGTCAGACGCTTCGGCGCCGCGGCCGCGGAGAAAGTAGCAATATTCCGTCCGGGTGAGATAGACGCCGACGAGAATGACGGCGGCGCCGGCGATTTGGCGGGGGATGAGAGCTTCCCCCAAAAAGAGAAAGGCGAACAGGGCCGTGAAAACCGGCGTCAGGTTGCTGTAGACGGCCGTTCGGACGTTGCCGACCCGCCGGACCGAAACATACCAGACCAGGTAGCCGATGACGAGGCTGAACACGGCCGAAAAAACGAGGCCGGCCCAGGACACAAACGAAATGCGCCGCCAGGGAATGCGGGCGACCGCGCCCGCGCAGAACGGGAAATAGGCCAGCGCGCCGATGATGACCGTGATCGCGGTGAACTTCAAGGGCGACAAACGCTCGAGAAATTCCTTGGAAAAGACCGTATTGAAGGACCAGAGAACGGTCCCGGCGAAGATCATGAGATCGCCCCGGAATCCTACGTTCAGGAGATGAATCCCTCCCCCCCGGGCCGCAATCACAAGATAAAGGCCGACAGCGGAGATGAAAACGCCCAGCCAAGCTCCCCAATGAATTTTTTCGATCCGGAGCACTCCGCCAAGCAGGGCGACGATCACCGGGGAAAACGACAGGATGAACGACGAGTTGGAAGCCGTCGTCCGGTTCAACCCGCCGATGAATAAAAGCTGGTAAAAGGCGTGGCTCATGATCCCAAGCGCGGCCAGCCTCCAGAGGTCGCTCTTACGGATTTGGAAACTCTCCCCCGAAGCCATCATCAAAACGGCGAGAATGACGGCCGTCAGGAGGAGCCGCAGGCCGTTGAATCCCGCCGGAGACAGCTCCCGGAGGGCGATTTTGATAATCGAGAAGTTGAGGCCCCAAATCACGGTGACCCCGAGCATGAAAACGTCGCTCCAGCCGAAGGCGGGGCCTTTTCGAAGGTTGGTTTTCATGAGGGTCCGGATGCCCTGGGGTTTCGGGCGGAAAACGGCGAATCCCGCGTCCTAGCCGCGTCCCTTTGCTTTCCCGGCTCTGGTCCGGGACCGGGGATACGCCGCCTCGACGACGGAGAAAAGCCCGCCCCGGGCGTTGAAGGCCCCCGTCACCGCGGCCCGGACCGGCCGGGCAGCGGAAACGACGTCGTCTAGAATCCGGTTGACGGCGTTCTCATAGAAGATTCCGAGGTTGCGGTAGGCCAGGATGTATTCTTTCAGCGATTTGAGCTCCAGGCATGAAGTCCGGGGAACGTACGTGATCGTGATCGTCCCGAAATCGGGCAGTCCGGTCTTGGGGCAAACCGAGGTGAATTCCGGAATCCTGATCGTGATTTCATAATTCCGAAATTGATTGGGAAACGTATCGACGGGCGGAAGTTTGGTTTTCAGGCCCGCCTCGGCTTCTTTTTTTCCATATCCGTTCATTTGGGTCCATCCTTGGGAACGTGCTAGGATATGATATCCCAATCGTCCGGGGATGACAATTTTCATGACCCAACGGTCTCATCTTTACGGCCCCGTCCCGTCCCGCCGGCTCGGGTACTCGCTCGGCGTGGACCTCCTGCCGTTCAAAACATGCTCGATGGATTGCGTTTATTGCCAGCTTGGGGGCGGGGCGAAGACGACCGTCCGGCGCAAGTCTTTCGTCCCGGTCGAAACCGTTCTGGCCGAGATCGAGGAAGCCCTCCGGAGCGGAACGAGGATCGACGCCGTCACCTTTTCGGGATCGGGGGAACCAACGCTGCATCCGGGGTTGGGCCGCCTCATCCGGGAAATCAAGCGCCGAATCGCACTCCCGGTAATCGTCCTCACCAACAGCTCCCTGCTCACGCGGCCCTCGGTCCGGAAGGACATGGCCGCCGCCGATATCGTCGTTCCTTCGCTCGACGCCGCGACGGAACGTGCTTTTATTAAAATCAACCGCCCCCACCCGACCTTAACGGCGGCCGCGATCATCGCCGGCCTGGCCGCTTTTCGCGATATCTACCGGGGCCAAATCTGGCTGGAGGTCCTTCTCGTCAGGGGACTCAACGACCGGCCGTCCGACCTCCGCGCGCTTAAAAAAGCGATCGCCCGGATCCAGCCCGACCGCGTTCAACTCAACACCGTCGTCCGGCCCCCCGCCGAAAGATCGGCCCACCCGCTGGGCTCCCGGGATCTCGAAAAAGTCCGGGCGTTTCTCGGCGGAACGGCGGAAATCATCGCCGATTTCAGGAAGGGCGGCCAAACACCGGCGACAACGGGCCTTCCCGGCCGGATTTTGGATTTCGTCCGGCGGAGGCCCGAGACGGCCGAGAGGATCGCCGAAGCTCTGGGCGCCGCGCCGGAGGCCATCGGCCGGGTCTGCCGGCGGCTCGAAAAGGAGGGGACCATCCGGTCCGTCGACCATGGCGGCCGGATGTTTTTCGAACCGGGAACCGCCCGAGCCAAGAGGGAGGATCCGCTTTCCTGACCTTCGTTTCGGAATCCCGGCGGGCTTTCCCTTCGCCGCTGTTTGTGCTACCTTTGGCCTCCGGCCTCCGATCGTTCCGAAGCAATCAAACACGCCCTTAAGGAGAAGGAAATGCTCGACACGACCCACTTCCCCAAAGCGACGAAATTCTGGCATATGGGAAAAATCCATCCCTGGTCCGACCTCACCCTGCACCCGATGGTCCATGCCCTTCATTACGGAACCTCGGTTTTCGAAGGCATCCGGGCCTACCGGACCGCGGCCGGGCCGAAAATTTTCCGCCTTTCCGAACACGTCGACCGGTTCTTCGTTTCGGCCGAAGTCGTCAAAATGGCGGTCCCCTACAATAAGGGAGAAGTAACCGCGGCCATCAAGCAGACCGTCCGGGAGAATGGACTGGAATCCTGTTACATCCGCCCGCTCTTTTACTACGCCTATGGAAATCTCGGCCTGATCCCCAAGATGAGCCCCGTTGAGCTCGTCATCGCCGCCTGGGAATGGAACGCCTACATGGGCGAATCGGCGGTCAACGGCATCCGCGTCTTCATCAGCCCCTGGCGCAGAGTCCATCACAGCCAGATCGACATGCGGGCCAAGCTCGGCGGCGCCTACGTCCAATCCACGATCGCCGGCCTCGAAGCCCGGACATCCGGCGTCGACGAGGCCCTTTTTCTCAACATCGAAGGCCGGGTCGCCGAAGGGCCCGGGGAAAACCTCTTCGTCGTCAAGAACGGGACGATCAAGACCAACGACATCTCCGAATCCATTCTCGAGGGGATCACCCGGACGAGCATCCTCGAAATCGCCGGGGACATGGGAATCAAAACATCGATCGGGCCGGTCACAAGAGAAGATCTGTCCGGCGCCGACGAGGCCTTTTTCACCGGCACGGCCGTGGAAGTCATCCCGATCATCCGGCTCGTCGACGGTTCGGATCGCACGGCCCGGCGGCAAGAGATCGCCATCGGCGCGGGCAAACCCGGACCGGTCACCCTGCGTCTCCGGCAGTCCTATTTGGACGTCGTTCGCGGATTGAATCCGCGCTATGACGGATGGTTGACGCCCGTCGATTGACGGCCGCCGCCCGAATATATCCGCAAACAGGAATCCCCGCGTTGGACCCCTCTCCCGGAGAGGGGAAATCCCGACGCCGGGCAAATCCCGAGGAAGGAGATCCTCCATGGACAGGACACGGGCGTTTATCGCGGCCGGCGGGCGGCGGAGCAGGGACGCTCCGAAAAGGCCGGGCGGGCGTTCCCTGTCCGCGAAAAAAAATCCGGCCGATTGGACGCCGGGCGAACGGGCGGTTTTCGCCTCTCTCGGCACGCCGGCGAAAATTCAACGCTTTCTCAACCGGCTCGCCTACGACCCCGCGCCGGGGACAGCCTCACCCCGTCGCGTCCTCCGGGAACGAAAAGCCAACTGCTTCGAAGGGGCGATGTTCGCCGCCGCTGCCTTTCGCTTTCACGGCCGGCCGCCGCTTCTCGTCGACATGCGCTCTTGGAACGACGACGACCACGTACTGGCGGTCTTCCGTCAAAACGGGGCCTGGGGCTGCGTCGCCAAATCGAACTACACCGTCCTCCGGTCTCGAGAACCCGTTTACCGGACGATCCGGGAACTGATGATGTCCTATTTCGACGTCTACTTCAATCCGATCGGTCAAAAAACGCTCCGCCAGTATTCTGTCCCTTTCGACCTCCGGCGGTTTGACGACAAAAATTGGATGACGACGTCCGACGACGTCAGTTGGGTCGGCGACGCCCTCGACCGGGCCCGGCATTACAAGGTCATGACCCGGGCCCAGGTCCGGAACTTGCGCCGCGTCGACCCGGTCCTGGTTAAAGCGGGATTGCTGGGCGCGAATCCTTCAGGTCTCTTCAAGCCAAAATCATTTCCGAAGCCGTCGAGCGGATCAACTCCCAGGCCCGGCGGACATGCCTTTCTTCGGTCAACCGCGATCCGATCACCATCCGCAGGGTGAATTTCCCGCCCAGGACCGTATGGGTCAGGCCGATCGTCCCCGAGGAGTTCAACCGGTCCATCAGCGCTTTATTGATTTTCGTCAATTCCTCTTCGTCCCGGCCGTCGTTCCAACGGAAGCAGACCAATCCGAAGTGAACCGGGGCTAGGACCTCGAAACCCGGTTCGGCCGCGGCCCAATCCTTGAAGAGCCGGGCGAGACGAAGATGCTCGCGGACGAAGGCCTGGAGCCCTTCGATCCCGTAAGACCGGACGACGAACCAGAGTTTCAGGGCCCGGAAGCGCCGGCCTAGCGGAATTCCCCAGTCCCGGAAATTTTTGACATAGGGGTCGACGCCGGTTTTCAGGTACTCGGGATGGATCTCGAACGTCCGGATCAGGACGCCCGGATCCCGGACAAAATAAGCCGAACAATCGAAGTTCGTCAACATCCACTTGTGGGGGTTGAAAACGAACGAATCGAAGTACTCCGCTCCGTCCAGAATCCAGCGATTCTCCGGGCAAACGGCCGCCGTGCCGGCATAAGCCGCATCCACATGGAGCCACAATCCGTGGCGGGCGCAGATTTCCCCGATCGGCCGGAGAGGGTCCACGGCCGCCGACGACGTCGTGCCCAGGGTGGCCACCGCGACCGCCGGCTGGAGACCGGCCGCTTTATCGGCGAGAATCGCTTCCTCGAGCTTCTTCGGGAGCATGGCGAAGGCGGCATCGGTCCCGATGACCCGGAGGTTTCGGCGTCCGTATCCCGCGATCTTGACGCCCTTCTCGATGCTCGAATGCGTCTCCCCCGAGACGTAGGCGACCAGCGGCCGCCGCAGTCCTTCTTCGTTCGACTCGAAATTCGTCGCCCGCTCGCGGGCGGAAAGAAGGGCGGCCAGCGTGGCCGTGGAGGCGGAGTCCTGAATCACGCCTTGGAGGCCGGCCGGAAGGCCCAGCATTTGCCGAAGCCACTCCATGACCAGGTCCTCCAACTCCGTTGCCGCCGGCGACGTCAGCCAGCTCATCCCCTGGACCCCCATTCCGGCCATTAACATTTCCCCCAGAATGGACTCCGGGCTGTTGTTGGCCGGAAAATAGGCATGCCATCCGGGATGTTGCCAATGGGTCATCCCCGGGAGGAGGATCTCCTTGAAATCGGCGAAAATCCGTTCCATCGGCTCGCCGTTTCGCGGCGGCGAGAGGGGGAGTTTCGACCGGATCTCACCCGGTTTGACCCGGGACATTACCGGGAAGCGTTCGATATTTCCAAGATAATCGGCGATCCAGTCGATAAACTCATGGGCATATCTCCGAAAACTCTCATGATCCATGGGTATTCTCCTGATTTGGGGCTCGATTATTCTAATGAAACCCGGCCGGCAGGTCAAAAACCGCAATTTCGGGCCCATTTTTCGGACATTGCCTTGGAAATTCCGTCAAAGAGGATCCGTTTTACGTCCTTTTTCCGCTCAGGAAACCTTTGTGGAACGAATATCGGAATATTCGAAAAAAATTGTTGCAAATGCCTCTTCAAGTATGGTATAATGTCGAAAGTAAGAAAGAGGGGAAAATTTAAATCCTTTAAAATCAATCAGTTGGTTGTTTTTTGCCTGAATTCAACCCATTGCCTGATTTCATTTTTCACGCGCCTTCTGCTTTCCTTCCCTAAAAACTACTTCCGCGACCACTCCGGTCGCGCCTAAGTTTGTCGAATTCGCGCAACGTTCAGACTGTCCGGGACGTTAATGTCAATGAAATGAAAAAGAGCCGACACCTCCATTTCCCTCCTCCTCTCTATATATAGTTTCTTCCCTTTCCAGAGGTGGCCCGCCTATGAACGCCGGGCCACCTCCCCTTTTCCCCGAACATCACCGGGCCGAAATTTTTTCCTTGAAATTGACATCATGATCCCAAAAGTGGACAATGGACGTCTCATCGCGAGTCGGAGCGAAGGGAAGTCCGTGAAAAACGGACGCAGTCCCCGCTACTGTAATCGGGAACGAATCCCGGACGACGCCACGGCCGCCGCAAAGCGGCTGGAAGGCCCGGGAGGAGGATGATCCGAGAGCCAGGAAACCTTCCCCGGCTTAAGCGAAACCAACCTTCGGGTCGGAAGAGGAGGTTTCACATGTTCATCCCCGAAAATCCCCACCGGGCCGCGCTCTGCGTTCTGGCTCTCGCGTTTTTCATCCGGCCGGCCGCGGCCGAAGATTCCCCCCTGAAAACGCCTCGCCCGCTCCAACACGAGGTCGTCGTCACCGCCGCCCGGCTCGAAACGCCCCTTCGCGAGGTCGCGAGCGCCATCACCGTCATCACCCGGGCGGACCTCGAACGGACAAACCGGACGTCCGTACTCGACGCTCTCCGCGACACGATCGGCCTGAGCGTTGCCCGGAACGGCGGGCCGGGGTCGTCCTCGTCCGTTCTCATCCGCGGGGCTAATTCGGAACACGTCCTCGTTCTCCTGGACGGCGTGCCGCTGAACGACCCGATCAATCCGTCCCATTCCTTCGACCTCGCCCATATGACCCTCGACGGCATCGAACGGATCGAAATCCTGCGCGGCCCCCAAAGCACGCTCTACGGCTCCGACGCCCTCGGCGGCGTCATCAACATCCTGACCGCGCGGGGTTCGGGGAAACCGTCGGTGACGCTTCATGCCTCAGGCGGATCGTTCGGCACCTTCTCCTGCGGCTTGGATGTTCGCGGATCCAGCCGTTCGTTCCATTACGATTTCAGCCTGTCGACGGAATCGACCGACGGCGTTTCAGCCGCGTCCAGTACCTACGCCGGAAACGCCGAAAAAGACGGGTACCGCAATTGGACGCTTGCCGGTCGGGCCGGCTTCGCCTCCGGGGAAGGAACCGAAATCGACCTGATCATCCGGGGCGTTTCCGCCCGGACCGACCTCGACTCTTTCGGCGGCGCCTACGGCGACGACCCCAACAGCCTCCAGGACTACCGCTCCGGGTTCGTCCGGGCCCAAGCCCGGACCTTGTTCGCCGGCGGCCTGTGGGAATCCAAGCTCGGAGTGGCCACTATTTGCTCGTCCCGCGAAAACGATAATCCCGTCGATCCGGTCCACCCCTTCGACTCGGAGACCGGGATATACCGAAGCCGCCGGATCCGGGTCGACTGGCAGAACAACATGTTTCTCCGGCCCGGTCACACACTGTCCGTCGGCACCGAGTTCGAGCGTGAGACCGGTGATTCCGACTATTTATCGGAAAGCGCCTGGGGTCCCTTCGAGAGCGTCTTTTCCCGCCGGCGCGCGGACCGGACCGGTTTGTTCCTCCAGGACAAGTTCCGCCTGGGCCGGGCGTTTTTCGCCACCGCCGGACTCCGGCTCGACGTCCACAGCCGGGCGGGGGCCGCCTTGACCTTCCGCTTCGCCCCGGCCGTGATCATCGAGCCGACGGGGACGAAATTCAAAGCGACGATCGGAACCGCCTTCAAGGCACCGTCGCTGTACCAGCTCTACGCGCCGGGAACATCTTGGGGTCCGATCGGAAACGAAGCCCTTCTCCCCGAGGAATCCCTGGGCTGGGACGCAGGCCTGGAGCAGACGCTCGCCGGGGGAGCGATGCTCTTCGGCCTCTCCTATTTTCAATCGGATTTCCGGAACCTGATCGATTACGATTATCTCCGGGGATATGTCAACGTCGGGCGGGCCCGGACATACGGCTGGGAACTTTCCGCCGACGCGCGCCCGGTCGAACGACTGACGCTCCGGCTCGGATATACGCGTCTTGCGGCCCGCGACCTGGACGCCGACACGACGCTTCTCCGCCGTCCCAAGGACAAGCTTTCCGGAGCAATCCAATGGACGCCGGCCGAAGGGTGGGAGGCCGGCCTCTCGGCCGTATACACCGGCGCGCGCCCGGATAAAGATTACAGCGGGTGGACGGCCGCGGTCGTCGCCTTGCCCGCCTATACGCTTATCGATGCCTATCTCTCGTTCGCCCTGGGCCGGACGCTTGAATTTTTCGGCCGCTGGGACAATATCGGAAACGCCCGTTATGAAATGGTGTTCGGATACGGGACAATGGGGTCGGCCGTTTCGGCCGGGTTCAAAGTCCGCCTTTGAGGGAACTCGGCCCGCGGTCGGATCGGCCGGAAACCCGAAGGGTCGAAATGAGGGAGGGTATTTCCCGAAAAAGCGTTTATCATACCCGAAGGAGTGGGCGATGGAAATAAACCTGACGTCGAGTGAACTCGTCGATCTTGTCCGGTCCGTTTTCCCCCATCATCAGGACGACAGCATCATGTCGATTTTAGTCGACATTCCGCGCCCGTCATCCCGGGACAATCCCGCCTGGCGGAACCGACGCGAGTTGGTCTTTCAATGGATGGGGATGCTCTATAAAAACCGGCGGGATATTCCCATGGACGATGTCCGGCTATACTCCTACCCCGACGTGGGATCGAACAACGCCGACCTCCCGAACGAGGCTTATCTCTGCGGAACCCTTCCCCCGGACGACGCCGTCGCCCTTCAAGAATCGGGCCTCCAGGTGCCTTTCGCAGACATTTTCGCCGAATCCCAGATCATCCTCGCCCCCACCGAATATTCGACGACCGCGCCGCTGAAACTGGCCGCCAAGCACTACGGCTTCCGGGCCGCGACAATGCCCGGCTTCAGCCCGGCGATGATTCCGGCCCTGCGCGTCGATTACGGCAAAGTCGCCCGGTTCGTGGAAGCCGTTAAAACCCGCCTTGACAAGGCCGTCGGGGCCAACATCCTCTTTCTCGTCGACGGCCGGTTGAAATACCGGATGCACTTCGACCTTCGACACCGGACCGCCCACTCGAGCACCGGCCGTTTTCCGGATCTCGGGACGGCGGGAAACCTCCCGAGCGGCGAGGCCTATATCGTCCCCTATGAAGGCGAGAAAAAAGCGGCCAGCGCCACGGCCGGAATTCTTCCCGTCGAAATCGGCGGCGAGGTCGTTCTCTACCGGATTCAGAAAAACAAGGCGGTTTCCGCCGACGGCGGCCCGACGGCCGAAGTGGAAAACGATTATCTGAATCGGGAGCCCGCTTACGGAAACCTGGCCGAACTGGGATTCGGCGTCCTGGGCAATTTCGGCCTCCTTCCCTGCGGGGAGATTCTTCTGGACGAAAAACTCGGACTTCACGTCGCCTTCGGCCGGAGCGATCATTTCGGTGGGAGGGTCGGCCCGAAAGATTTTTCGACGCCCGCCGCGGTCATCCACCTCGACCGCATTTACATTCCGGAAATTCAACCCCGGGTCGCAGCCGCCGAAGTGACCCTCTCTTATGCCCGCGGCCGGACCGAAACGATCATGAAAAACGGCTGGTATACGATTTTTTAAGCCGGCCGGCCGCCCAGCCGACGATCGGCATGATAAACTGAAAGAACCCGAAACTTCCGGCGAGCCGAAGGGTCTGGCGCAGCGTACATCCGCGCAGGCCAAGGCTCACCGCAATGGCGACGGCGAACGTGTCCATGGCCATCGCCAAAGCGATCGCGACGAGAACCCCGAAATTCATCGCCGCCTCCGGCCGCAGGGTTCCGGCCGGTTCATCCGGCCCCTTCCAAAAAGGAAACGGCCAGGGCCGCAAGCAGCGCGGCCGCGGGCGCCAGCGCCCGCTCGTCCAGGTCAAAACCGGGATGGTGGTGGGGATGGGGCATCCCATCGCCCGCGCCCATGAAGATGAACGCCCCGGGAACTTTTCCCAGGTAACAGGCGAAATCCTCGCCGCCCATGACCGGCGCGAAGGGACCGATCGCCTCCCGGCCCCACAGAGATTCGACCGTGCGGACGACGAAATCGACGGAATCGGACGGATTCACGAGCGGCGGATACCCGTCCTCGTACTCAAGGACGGTTTTAACGCCGCCGGCCCGCCCGATCGCCTCGGTGATTTCGGCCAGTCGCTTTTTCATCAGCTCCTGGACGCCGGGTTCGAAGGTCCGGACCGTTCCGCTGAGCCGGACCTCGTTGGGAATGATGTTGTAGACCGTCCCGCCATTGACCGTCCCGAACGACAACACCGCCGGTTTCAGCGGGTCCACGTTGCGGCTGACCACGCTTTGCAAGGCGACAATCAGCTGGCCGGCCGCGACGATCGGGTCGGCCGTGGCGTGGGGCATGGACCCGTGGCCTCCCCGGCCCGTCACCGTGATGCGGAAATTGTCGGCCTGGGCCATGACCGTCCCCTTGAGCACACCGATTTTTCCGGTCGGAAGCGTCTGCCAGAGATGGATTCCAAAAACGGCGTCCACGCCGGAAAGCGCCCCTTCGGCGATCATCGGCCCGGCCCCGCCCGGCGGAAGCTCCTCGGACGGCTGGCAGAGAAAGACCACCCGTCCCCGGAAGGAGTTCTTCCGGGCGGCCAGGATTTCGGCCGCGCCCATCAACGCAGCCATGTGTCCGTCGTGGCCGCAGGCGTGGCAAGCGCCCGGAATCTCGGAACGATAGGGTTTATCGCCTTCTTCGTTCAGAGGAAGAGCGTCCATATCGGCCCGCAAGGCGACGGTTCGCCCGCCGGGAAGTCCCTCGAGGTCGGCCCGGAGCCCCGTCCCCGCGAGCGTTCGGACGGGAATCCCCAACCGCTCAAAAAACGCCTTCAGGGCGGCCGATGTTTCGCGTTCGTTGTTCGCCGTTTCCGGGCGGCGGTGGAACCCGCGCCGCCAATCCGACATCCGTCCGGAAAGCGCGGCCGCCTCGCTCTTGATCTCATCGAACATGATCGTCCTCCTAAGGAGGGGAAGAAATAATCTACCAGAAAACGGGCCGGAAATCAGCGGGCCGGAGGGAGAGAGGGTTTCCGAAACAAACTGACGGCGACGGCAACCAGCGCGTTGGCCGAAAGAGCAACGAAGCCGGCGTGGAGGCCGAAAAACGGGTCGTGCTTTCCGAAGACGAGAAACGAAGCGACGGCGATCCCGGTGATCAAGCCCGCAGCGACGCCCGTCCGGGTGACTTTCTTCCAGAACAGGCCCAAAACGACGCCGGGAAAGAGCTGGGCCACGCCGTCATAGCCGATCAAAAGGAGATTGACGAGGGCGCTGGGCAGGGCCAGGGCGAAAACGAGGGCCGCCGTCGCTACCGCCACCACCATCAACCGCGAGACGCGCATCACCGCGGCGTCCGAGGCCCCGGGGCGGAACCCGGCCCGGTAGACGTTTTTGGAAAGCAACGCGGCGGCCGAGAGAACGAGGACGGAGGCGGGGACCATCGCCGTCACCGCGCCGGCGGCGCCGACGAACCCGAGAAACCAGGGCGGATACGATTGCCGGACAAGCGTCACCAGGGAAAGATCCCCGTTTTTCAGACCCGGCAGGACTAAAAAGGCCGTAAAGCCGACGAAAAAAACCAGGACGACCGGGATTTGGTAGAGCGGCATGATCACCGCGTTTCGCCGGATGACCCGGTCGCTTTTGGCCGAGAACGCCGTCCCGAACAGTTGGGGCCACATATAAAATCCCATCCCGGTCAGAAGAACGGTCGACATGACCCAGGGGACTCCCATCGTCGGGGCGGAACCCGGAAAAACGAGATGGCCCGGAGCTTTTTCGATCAGGGCCTGAAACATCCGGCCGATGCTCCCGAAATGAATCTTCGGCAGACCGAACCCGACGATCCCGACGGCCGCCAGCATGAGGACGTCCTTGATAACGGAAACCCAGGCGCTCCCGCGCAGACCGCTGGTCAGGACAAACGCGGTGGTTAAAAGAAACGCCAGGAGAATGGCCGCGGAAGAGGATACAGCCCCGTCGGAAGCCACCTCGACGATCAGGCCCAGTCCGGCCAGTTGGAGCTGGAGATAAGGCAGGATCGAGACAATCCCGATGACCGCCACCAAGACACCCAAGGCGCGGCTTTTAAAAATATGGACGAAGAAATCCGGCTGGGTGTGAAGCCCCGCCCGTTTCCCGATTTTCCAAATTTCGGGCAGGATGAAAAACGACAGGACATAAGCCAGTGTTCCGTAAATCAGGATGTAGAACGTCGGAGCGCCCTTGGTGTACGCCCACCCGCTGGCGCCGAGAAAGGTGAAGGTTGTGTACACCTCCCCGGCCATGAGCAGCCAGATGATCGTGACTCCGAATTTGCGCCCGCCGACCGTCCAGTTTTCGAGATTCATCGGGACACGGCGGCCGGCGATAAAGCCGACGGCGGAGGCGGCCAGAATGACACCCAGAATGATCGACAGCGCCGGGGTCATCGCTTCCCGTCCTTGTCGTCCCTCTCCTTCCGGAGGAAATGGTCGGCGAGGAACAGGAAAACGGGCGTCAACCCCACCCAGACCAGGATCCAGAACAGGACAAACGGCAGGCCGAAAACGACCGGCCGGAGACGGTTGACGAACGGAAGCGCGGCGACCAGGGCCAAAAAGGGGACGGCGCCGCAAATCAACGCCCGTTTCATGGCCGGCCGCATGGCCTTATTATCCACATTTTCTCCTGTCCGTGCTATAATTATTCTTTTTATTAGCGCGAAATAAGCCCACCATGAACGACGCCGACAAAATCATCTTGAGGGGAGTCCGCGTCCACAACATCAAGAACGCGGACGTCGACATTCCCCTGAACACGTTCACCGTCGTCACCGGGGTCAGCGGATCGGGAAAATCCTCCCTGGCGTTGGATACGCTCTACGCCGAAGGGCAGCGCCGTTACATCGAATCGCTCTCTTCTTACGCCCGCCAGTTCCTCGAACGGATGGACAAGCCCGACGTCGACCTGATCGAAGGACTTCCTCCGGCCATCGCCATTCAACAGAAAACCGCGACCAAAAACCCCCGCTCGACCGTGGCCACGGTCACTGAGGCGTACGACTTCCTCCGGGTTCTTTACGCCCGCGTCGGCACGGTCCACTGCCGTCAATGCGGACGGCCCGTCGCCCGGGACACGATTGATTCCATCGTGGACGAACTTCAGGCGCTTCCGGCCGGGACCCCGCTTTCGCTTTCGTTCGAGGCCGCGATCGAAAAAAACACGGCCGCTCTTAAAAAGCTCGGATTTTACCGGGCCTTGGTCGGCGGCCGGGTCGTGCCGTTCGACGACCTGCCGCCCGTCAAAGGCCGGAAACTTTCGATCTTCGTCGACCGGTTGGTCCTTGACCCGGACGACCGCGAGCGTCTCGTCGATTCGATCGAATCGGCCATGAAACACGGCGGCGGGCGGGCCCGCGTTCAAACGGACGACGGCCGGGAATTTTCCTTCTCCGAAAACCTTGAATGCAAGGCCTGCCGGATCGCCTACGAGGACCCTTATCCGAATCTCTTTTCCTTCAACAGCCCGCAAGGGGCGTGCCCGGAATGCCATGGCTTCGGGGACCTGGCCGTTTTGGACGAGGACAAGATCGTTCCCGACCCGTCAAAATCCCTCGAAGAGGGGGCCATCGAGCCATGGACGAAGCCCGTTTCCCGCGGGGTCATGCGGGAGATGCTGCGGGAAGCCCGGCGCCGCGGGATTCCGACCCGGGTTCCCTACCGGGACCTTAAAAGCGGGGACCGCCGTTTCATTTTCGAGGGCGGCGACGGCTGGTACGGGATCAAGGGCTTTTTCGATTGGCTCCAGGCAAAAAAATACAAGGTCCAGGTCCGCGTTTTTCTCAGCCGTTACCGCAAATACGCGCCCTGCCCGGCCTGCGCCCAGACGCGCTTGAACCCGGACGCCTTGGGAGTCAAGGTCGGGGGGCTGTCGATCGGCGAAATCGTCCGCCTGACGGTCGGGGAAGCCGCATCCTTTTTCCAAAACCTTCGCCTTTCGCCCGAGGAAAAGAAGATCGCCGAAAAGCTGGTCGCGGAAATCCAAAACCGCCTCAAATACCTGATCGAGGTTGGCCTGGATTACATCACCCTGGACCGGATGACGTTCACCCTGAGCGGCGGGGAAGCCCAGCGGATCAACTTGGCCGCCGCCCTCAGCTCCTCCCTGGTCGGCACCTTATTCGTCCTGGACGAACCCTCCCTCGGGCTTCATCCCCGGGACAACGCCCGGCTCGTCCGAATTCTCCAATCGCTCAAGGCGATCGGCAACACCGTCCTGGTCATCGAGCACGACCCGGACATCATCCGCGCCGCCGACCACTTGATCGACATGGGCCCCCGGGCCGGGGAAAACGGCGGCGAAATTTTGTTCGCCGGGCCGCTCTCCGACATCCTCAAAAAACGCAACGGCGTCGCCTCCGCCAACGGCAACAACTCGATAACCGCCCGTTATCTCAACGGGGAGAAAGCGATCGCTATCCCGCGCCGGCGGCGTGATCCGCATGGCTTTCTGCTCGTGAAGGACGCCCGCGCCCACAACCTCAAGCATATCGACATCCGCATTCCCCTGGGCGTGTTCGCCTGTCTCACGGGCGTTTCCGGCTCCGGAAAAAGCACTCTTCTCCACGACGTCCTCTACCGGGGCTGGTGCGGCGAGTCGCGGGATGGCTTCGCGGACATCCGAGGCCTGGAACGCATCGACAAGATCATCTGCGTCGATCAATCGCCCCTCAGCGCCTCGCCCCGCTCCATCCCGGCCACCTACCTGAAGGCCATGGACGGTATTCGCGATTTGTTCAGCCAAACCCGCGAAGCCCGGCTTCTCGGCCTCAAGCCGGGCACGTTCTCATTCAATACCAAGGGGGGCCGGTGCGAGGAGTGCGAAGGCGCGGGCCGGCAGATCGTGGAAATGCAGTTTTTATCCGACGTCACCCTCGTTTGCGAGGCCTGCCGGGGAAAGCGGTTCAAGAGAGAAGTCCTCGACATCCTCTATCAGGACAAGAACATCGACGACGTGCTTCATCTGACCGTCGACGACGCCCTGGAATTCTTCGGAGACCGGCCGGAAGTCCTGAAAAAACTCAGACCCCTCCAGGACGTCGGCCTCGGGTATCTCCGCTTGGGCCAGCCGACGACAACTCTGTCGGGCGGCGAGCTCCAGCGGATCAAGCTGGCCTTTCATCTCGTCCACGAACATGACCGGAACATTCTCTATCTTTTCGACGAGCCGACGATCGGGCTTCATCCGGAGGACGTTTCCACCCTCCTCCGCTGTTTCCAGCGGCTGGTGGACGAGGGGCACTCGCTCCTGGTCATCGAACACAACTTGGACGTTGTTAAAAGCGCCGATTACGTTCTCGACATGGGGCCGGAGGGCGGGGAGAACGGCGGAACCATCGTCGCCGAAGGGACGCCCGAGGCCGTGGCCAAGTCCAGATCCTCGATCACGGCCAAGTACCTCCGCAAAGTTTTGAGAACATAGGGAGGCTCTCGTTCCGGCGGGAATGACCGCCGGGGGATATTCAGGGCGGGCTAGAACCCTTTGATTTATCTTCGATTTTATCGGGCCCGAGAAGGCCCCCGGAGATGACGGTATTCATCGCCTCGGAGACGGTCCAATCGACATCCTTGACCCTGGATTCGGCGACGATCAGCATGAAGCCCGAGGTGGGATTCGGAGCCGTCGGAACGAACAGCCGGAGCATCGTCTCCCCCGTTTTTTCCTCGATCATCCGGCCCATCACGAATCCGATCGACCACACACCCGGACGGAAATGCTCCACCAAGACGACCCGCTTCAAACCCTGCCTTTCGGGCGCGGAAAAGGCCGAGCCGAGCTGTTTGCCGAGAAGGAAAATCGTCTTGACCAGGGGAATATGGGACGAGGCCTTATCCAACAAACCCAACGCCCGGCGGCCTACCCAATTCGAGGCGATCAGTCCGAGAAGATAAAGCAAGACCAGGACAAGGAGAAGCCCCAATCCCGGGATGCGGACGCCGATCCACCGTTCCAGCAGCCGGGCGATCCGCTGATCCACGGTAAGGTAAAGAAACCGGAGGACGAAAAACGACAGAGCCAGCGGGAGAAAGGCCAAAAAGCCGCGAAAAATATAGGTTTTGAGATGCCGGAAAAATCCTTTCATTTCGTAAGATTCGGGTCGGGTCCGAAGGTCACGGCGCCATCGGGGCGCCGGACTTCGTCTCGGGAGCGGGCGCCGGCTTTTTCTCCCGTTCGACCGGCGCGGCGGCCGGTTTCGGCGCTTTTCTCCGGTCGACCTTCGCCGCAAGATAGCCGATGATCACCCCGACAGCGAACACCCCCAAAACCAGGAAGAAAACGGGCATGTAGGTGTGCCAAAAAAGCAGACGGAAAGGAATGACCATGGAATTTTGAAGCACCAAAACCGCGACAATGACGATCAGAATGATAATCAGGACGGTTTTTACTTTCATCGACCCCTCCTTCGGTCCGGCCGGCGGCGGCCTAGAACCATTTTTTTCGTTTGAAGAATCGGACCAAGCTGACGCCCACGACGATGATGACGCCCCAGATAAGAAAATATCCGAACCGCCATTCAATCTCGGGCATAAACTTGAAATTCATTCCATAAACGCCGACGATGAAGGTCAGAGGAATGAAAATCGTGGAGATGATCGTCAGGATCTTCATGACTTCATTCATCCGGTTGGAGATGCTGGACAGATACGTTTCCAGCATTCCCGCCAGCATGTCGCGGAACGTCTCGACGTTGTCGATCACCTGGATCACGTGGTCGTAAACGTCCCGGAGGAAGATGTTCGTCGACGCCTGGATCAGGGGCGTTTCCTCCCGCGCGATGCCGGCAACGACTTCCCGGAGAGGCCAGACCGCCTTGCGGAACATTAGCATCTCCCGCTTGAGCGCGTGGATCGTATGGAGCGTCTCCTGCCGGGGATTTTTAACAAGCTCTTCCTCGATCGTTTCAATCCGGTCGCCGAGGTTTTCCAAAACGACAAAATAGTGATCGACGACAGCGTCCAGGAGGGCGTAGGCGAGATAATCGGGCCCGAGATTCCGGATGCGGCCCTTGCCGTTGCGGATTCGGTCCCGAACCGGGTCAAACATATCGCCCGGTTCCTCCTGGAACGTCAGGACGAAATTCTTCCCGAAAATCAGGCTCAGCTGTTCCGTGACGATTTCCGTTTTGCGGCCGTTGAGCTCAACCATCCGGGCGACGACGTAGAACGATGTCTCGAGGTCGTCGAGCTTGGGCCGCTGAGACGTCGTCATGATGTCTTCCAGAATCAGCGAATGCAGGCCGAACGCCTTCCCGAGCTTTTCGATGATTTCGGGGTCGTGGACGCCGTCGACGTTGATCCAGGTTACCGTGGAGGTCAGGTTGAAGGGAAAACACTCGTCGACGGTTTTGACTTCTTTTTCGAGGAAGTGCTCGCTGTCGTAATCCATCAGGGTGATGCGGGGCAGGTCGACCTTGCGGTGGCCGACATGGACGAGGCTGCCGGGGCCCAGCCCGCTTTTTTTGGAGCGCGAAGACGAATTCCGGGCCATCGGATCCCTCCTCCCTTCTTTCCGGACGCTTCGACGTCCTGCCCGCCGAAAGGACGCCGGTCAGCGGCCGCGGCGCTCGGACGTCTTCTCCGGAGCCCGTTCCTGGGTCCGGGCCGGTTTTTCCTCCGGGGTTTCTTCTTCGGCCGCGTCTGCTTTCATGATCCCGACTTTTTTGCGGATCTCGGCGTCCAGTTCGGCGGCCAGAACGGGATTTTCCTTGAAAAGTTTCTTGACGTTTTCCCGACCCTGGCCGATCCGTTCACCTTTGTAAGAATACCACGTCCCGGATTTTTCGATCAGGCCGGTGTTGGAGCCCATGTCGACAAGATCGCCTTCCCGGGAGATTCCCTCGCCGTAGATGATGTCGAATTCCGCG
>CAYSGA010000007.1:0-21655 GCA_964430165.1 uncultured Eubacteriales bacterium | reverse complement strand
CCATGAAGTTGATGATTTCCGGGGTCGCTTTTTCGGCGGCGATCATGAAGTCGCCCTCGTTTTCCCGGTCCTCGTCGTCGGTGATGATGATCAACCGGCCGGCGCGGACAGCCGCCAGGGCCCGTTCCACGTTCGCCGCGCGCGGAGAAATTTCGGTCATGACCGTGATCCTATCGTCTGCGGGAATGGAGAAAATTATACACGTATTTTCCGAGCATGTCACATTCGACGTGGACGGTCATTCCGGCGCGGAGTCGGTTCAGGTTCGTTCGGGCCAGGGTCGCTGGAATCAACTCGATTTCGATCGAGGCCGGCCCGACCGCCGCCACGGTCAGACTGACGCCGTTCAAGGCGATCGAGCCCTGGGCGACGACGAACGGACGGAATTCGGCCGGAAGGGCGACAACGAGGCGGCGTCCCGGCGGCCGGGAGGCGAAGCTTTTTACCTTGCCCGTGAAATCCACGTGCCCGGAAACGAGGTGGCCGCCGAGCGGGTCGGCCAGCGTCAACGGAAATTCAAGATTGAGGGGATCCCCGGCCCGGCGGCCGGAAAAATTCGTCCGTTCGAGCGTTTCCCTGGCGGTGTTGAATACGAGCCGCCCGGCGTCTTTCCGCGTCAGCGTCAGGCAGACGCCGTCGACGGCCAGGCTTCCCCCGGGAGCGAGACGTCCGTCCGCTTCCGCAGACTCCACGATCATTTCGCGCCCGTTTTCCCGGAAGCCCCGGAAAATACCCACGGCTTGGATGATGCCTGTAAACATCAGAAGTAACCCTCCACGAGAAGATCGCCGCCGAGACGAAACGCGGAAATCCGGGAAAGCCGCGGGGCGGCGGTGAGCCGGCCCGTCCCGCGGCCGGCGAAAAGAGAAACCGCGTCCGTTCCACCGATCAGCAGGGGGGCGACGGCGAAGACCGCCTTGTCGACGAGCCCGGCTTCGATGAACCCGGCGGCCGTGCGGCCGCCGCCTTCGATCAGCAGCCCGGCGACTTCCCTCCGGCCGAGATCGGAAAGGACACGGCGAAGATCCAGCTTCGGGCCGGGACCGGGGACCTCGACGACTTCGGCGCCGCGCCGAAGAAGGCGGATCCTTCGGATTCTCCAGGCGCGGCTACCGGCCCGGGCGTATAACAGAACGGGCCCGTCCTCCGGATTCGAAAACAATTGCGCCCCCGGCGGAGTCCGGAGGTTCGGGTCGAGGACGACCCGCAAAACGGGTTTCCCCGGCCGCCCCGGAGGACGGACGGTGAGCCTCGGGTCATCATTCAGGACCGTGTTGACCCCGACCAGGACGGCGTCGTTTTCGGAACGGAGGAAATGCGCGTAGTCCCGGGCCTCGGGGGAGGAAATCCAGCAGGACTCCCCCGTCCTGGTGGCCAGCTTGCCGTCCAGGCTGAGGGCGGCCTTCAAGGTGACGAACGGCCGCTTGCGGACGATGTATTTCGCGTGGGCCTCGTTGAGTCCGGATTTTCGTTCGGCCCGGGTTCCGACGTCCACAACGAGGCCCGCTTTCCGCAGAAGCTGGACACCCCGACCGCAGATGACGGGATTGGGATCGAGGCCGGCGACGACGACCCGGGTGATTCCGGACGTCTGGACGGATTTCGCGCAGGGCGGGGTTCGTCCCCAGTGGACACAGGGCTCCAGGGTGAGATAGAGAGTCGCCCCCCGGGCTTTTTCCCCGGCCCGCCGGAGGGCGACGATTTCCGCGTGCGGTCGGCCGGCCGCCTCATGGAAGCCCGTTCCGACGATTATCCCGTTGCGGACGACGACCGCTCCAACGTGGGGATTGGGGGACGTCCGCCCGAGAGATCGGACGGCCAGGGCTTCGGCCATGTCCAGATAAGCGAAATCGCGTTCGTCCATCATGACACCAAGGCCTCGACAAAAGCGGCCGGGTCAAAATCGTCGAGGTCTTCGATCCCCTCGCCCGTGCCGATCAGCCGGATGGGAAGGCCGAATTCATCCGCGATCGCCAGCACCGCACCGCCTTTGGCCGTGCCGTCGAGTTTGGTCAGGACCAACCCGCTGAGGCCGGCGAATTTGCGGAACTCCCTGGCCTGGACGAGGGCGTTTTGGCCGAGGCCCGCGTCCATAATGAGCCAGACTTCGACCGGGAGTCCGTCGATCTCCCGGGAGACGACCCGCTTGATTTTATCCAGTTCGTTCATCAGGTTGGCGTTGGTGTGAATACGGCCGGCCGTGTCGACGATCATCAGGTCGAATCCCCCGGATTTGAATTCCTGCGCGGCATCGAAAACCACCGCGGCCGGGTCCGATCCCGGTCGGCCGCGATGGACGGGAATGTTCAATCGACGGCCCCAGATCGCGAGCTGCTCCTGGGCGGCCGCCCGGAACGTGTCGGCGGCGACCAGCAGGACCCGGCGTCCGTCGGCGGAGGCCCGCCGGGCGATCTTGACCGCCATCGTCGTCTTCCCGCCGCCGTTGACGCCGACAAGAAGAATGACGCCCGGTGCCCCCGGGCCGTCCGGCCGGGCCTCCCGGCGGGAAAGAAGATCGAGGAGTTCGGCCTTGAGGGCGGCCTCCAGGGTTTTCCCGTCGTCGTTCTTTTTCGTCCGGGCCCGGACGGCCTCCGTGATTTTTTCGGCGATGGTCACTCCCGTATCAGCCAGGATCAGGGATTCCGAAAGAGCTTCGAGAATTTCCTCGCGCGACCGGCCCGAACCAAGAACCTCTCCGAGTCGCGCTTTCAGGGCTTGGCGGGTTTTGGCCAGGCTTTCCCGCAATCGTCCTAACATGATGAAAGGATTATAGATTCCGTCCGCCGCCAAGTCAACGAACCGGAGCGGCGTTCATTTTGAGGCGGGCCGGGCGATGTGTTAAAGTGAGGGCGAAATGAATGACATGATCTGGAACATCGCGCCGCCCGCGGCCGCAGCCCCGGAGTTGGCCGCCGCGTTCGGGCTTCCCCCGGTCATCGGACAAATCTTGGCCAACCGCGGGCTGACGAACGTCGAAAGCACCCGGTTTTTCCTCGAGGGCGGCCTAGAGGACATCCCCGACCCGTTCCTGCTCACCGGCATGGACGCGGCCGTTGACCGGATCATGAAGGCGATCGACGGCGGCGAGTCAATTTTGATCTTCGGGGACTATGACGTGGACGGGGTGCTTTCGACAGTGATGCTTCATAAAGCCCTGACTTCGCTCGGGGGAAAGGCCCAATATTTCGTCCCGGAACGGATCAAGGACGGATACGGGATCAAAGACAACCATGTGGACGTGGTGATCGAACGCGGGGCCAAGCTGGTCGTCAGCGTCGATTGCGGTATCAAGTCCGTCGGTTTCGTCCGGGCGGCCAAGGCCGCCGGGGTGGATGTGATCATCACCGATCACCATCTTGCGGGAACGGAACTACCCGAAGCGCTGGCCCTTCTCGATCCGGTCCTGCCCGGGGCGAACTATCCCGACCGGAATCTAGCCGGGGTCGGGGTGACTTTCAAACTTATCCAGGCGCTTTTCCAAAAGGGCGGCCGGACGTCCGTTCTCCCCCATTATCTCAAACTCGTCGCCATCGGGACGGTTGCCGACATTGTTGAACTTCGCGGCGAGAACCGCATTCTCGTCCGCCGGGGCCTGGCGGAACTCCGGAAGGTATCAAATCCCGGGCTCCGGAGCCTGATGGAAACCTGCGGCCTCGCTGGCCGGCCGATTTCCGTCGGCGACATCGGTTTTCGTCTCGGCCCGAGAATCAACGCCGCCGGCCGGATGGGCCGGACCGACCTCGCCCTCCGCCTCTTTTTTTCGGACTCCGCCTCGGAAACTGCCGCCCTGGCCGGGGAATTGGACATTCTCAACCGCCGGCGCCAGGCGGCGGAAGATTCCATTTTATCCGAAGCCGAGGAGCGCATTCGAACCGAAGGGCTAGCCCGAACCTACAAGGTTCTGATTCTCGGCGATGAGAAATGGCACCGGGGAATCGTCGGCATCGTCGCTTCCCGCTTGAAGGAAATGTTTTCCCGGCCGGTCGTTCTGTTTTCCTATGACGACGGTATCGCTTACGGTTCGGGCCGGTCGATTTCCGGATTCTCCCTGATCGATTGTCTCGAGGAGGCCCGGCCCCTCTTTCTGAGCTACGGCGGCCACCAGCAAGCCGTCGGATGCACGCTCCGCCGGGAGTCCCTTCCGGCCTTTAAGACGGCGATGAATCGCGTCGCCGACACCCGCCTTTCCTTTGATGGCCTCCGGCCGTCGATTTCGATCGATGCCCGGTTGGATTTTGCCGATGTCGGCGAGGCCTTGTGGCGCGGCCTTTCGCTTCTCGAACCCCACGGCGTGGGAAATCCCCGGCCCGTTTTTTTAACGGAGGGCGCCGTCGTCGCGGCCGAACCCCGGAAACTCAAGGATCGTCACGCCAAGTTCGTCTTGCGGAAGGACGGCCGGACGTTTGAAGCCATCGGCTGGGACCACGGCGAATGGGCCGGGCGGTTCGCCGCCGGCGGCCGGATCGATTGCGTTTACACGTTCCAGACGTCCAGCTACCTCGGCGAAGAACGGCTGTATCTCGGACTCGAAGACCTCCGGGCGGGATGAATACGGCCATGGGAAATTCACCTTCCAAACGTCGGGCGAAAACGGCCTTCCGCGTTTTCCTGATCGGCTTCCTGGTTATCCTCCTCGGCGCCGTCATCGTTTTAGTAAGCCGCCGGTCCAACCGCCCGGCGGCGATCCGGGCCGAGACAAAACCGCTCACCAAGCAGAAAGTGGACATCAAGGACGACATTCACTTCGTGAAGGATACGGGCGGAAAGAACATTCTGGATGTCCGGGCCGCCCGAAATTTTTCGGACCCGAGCGGGATCTATCATCTCACGGGAGCCGATGACCAGCAGGCCGGCGGCGTCCGAATCGAAAGCCGCGACCGGGACGGCCGGTTGAAGTTCGGGGCCGCGGCGGCCGAGGTGCTCTACGATGCCGAGTGGACCCGCCTTGTTTTTCGAGGAGATGTGGAAATCCTCCTTGACGATATCACCGTGAAGGGATCGTCTTTCACGTATCAAAAAGACCGCGAAGTCATCACCACGAATGTTCCGGCGGTTTTCGAGGGCAAGCGTTTTCGCGGGGATTGCCGACGGGCGAGTTACAATCTGTCCGACGAACACTTCGTCTTTTACGGCGGGATCACCCTCGTCACGGCCCCCTGGGACAGCGATCCGCTTCCGGTGATCATCACGGGCAAGTCGATGATATATGCCCGGGAATTCCGGACGGGCGAAGTCCGCGGCGATGTAAAAATGGCCCACGGACGAAGTCGCGGCTTTTGCGATTACATCTTCTTTTCCCAGTTCCCGGACAAACCGGAATTCCGGCTTTTTGAGTTTCACGGCGGCGTGACGATCGACGTGGACGAACAGCCAGCGGATGATTCGGCCGGTTTGAACGCCGAACGGCCGAAGACCGAGACCGCTCCGTCTTCGGATGAAGGATTGATTTTTTTCAAGGGCGGGCGTCAGCATATGGAGGCCGGCGCGGTGACGTTTGTTCCCTACGGAAATGAGAAATGGCCTCACTACGCCATTCTTCGCGGCGGGGGCCGGCTCGAAATCCTCGGCGAGGCGGGCCGGCAGACGACGCTCGAGGCGGAAGAAATGGCGTTCTTTTACAACGAGGGCTGGGCCCTGCGGGATTTCCGCCTGGAGGGGCATGCCGAAATCCGGGGCGAAGCGGAGGGCCGGATGCGGCTGGTGGAGGCGCCGGGCGTCAATTTCAACGCCGAGACCGGGATCCTGGCCGCGAATGGAACCGGGTCCGCCGCCGCCCGGACCATTTCCGGGGGGCGGGAAATAACGGCCGAATCGATGATCATCAACCTCCAGAACGACAATTTCGACATGCGCGGCGGCGTCAAGATCGTTTCCCTTCCGCAAGCCGGCAACGTCCGGGACGCCGCCCTGTTCGACGCCGGCCGGCCGACGTTCATGACTACTGGAATCGCGCATTACGAGGCCGGCTTGAGACAGTTCCGCCTGGGTGAAGGGGCGCGTCTCTGGCAGGGCCGCGAATCCCTGGAAGCCCGCGAGGTGACGATCTTCGAGGAATCCGGGGATCTGTCCGCTTCCGGGGCCGTGCGGTCGGTGTTTTTTCAGCGCAACAATAAGAAAAAAGAGGACCAACGCGTCGAAATCACCGGCGAGCGTTTGACCCGGGAGTCGAAGAAAGGGCGTATCGTCTACCAGGACTCCTGTTCCCTGGCCGTCGGCGAAATCGTCATGAAAGCCGGCCGTCTGACTCTCGAACCAGGCGAGGGGGAGGAAAAATACCGTCGGATCCTCGCGGATCAACAACGCGTCACCGTTATCCAGGGGCCGAATACGGCCCAGGGCGACCGGGCCGACTACGATCTCATTGAGGATGTGATCGTTTTAACGGGAAACACCATTCTGGAGGACAATAAAAAAGGGGTCGTCAACAAGGACGGGAAATTGACATTCCATCCGGCCGATGGTAAGATTTTGATCGAAAACAAGGACGCTGAACGATCGACCACTGTCATCAAGTCGTGAGCGATGAAATCGTCGCTGAAAGCTTCTCATTTATCCAAATCCTACGGGGGGAAAAAGGTCGTCGACGACATTTCGATTGAGATCCGGCGGGGCGAAATCGTCGGCCTTTTGGGTCCGAACGGGGCCGGAAAAACCACGACGTTCTCCATGATACTCGGGCTCGTCGCCCGGGACGACGGCCGGATTTTCCTGAACGATGCAGAGATCACGGACGACCCGATGTATCTGCGCGCCCGGAAGGGGATTTGTCTTCTTCCCCAGGACCCGTCCTCGTTCCGGCGATTGACGGTCGAGGACAACCTGTTGGCGATCGGGCGGCCGTCGGCCCGGCGGCGCAAAGCCGTGGACGAGAAGCTTCGGGAATACGGTCTGTCTTCCCTGGCCCGGGCCAAGGCGTATACCTTGTCGGGAGGCGAGCGCCGGAGGCTCGAAATCGCCAGGGCGATGATGACCTCTCCGGAGTACATCCTGCTGGACGAGCCGTTCACGGGGATCGACCCGATCGCCATTCAGGATTTGCAGAAGATCGTCCGGACGATGAAAGACGAGGGGCTGGGCGTTCTCATCACCGATCATAACGTCCGGGACACCCTCCGCATTGTCGACCGGGCGGCGATCATCGACAGGGGAAGGATCGTCGAAGAAGGCCCTCCGGAGGCGGTGGTCGCTTCCCCGGAAGTGCGGCGTCGTTATCTCGGCGAGGATTTTCGAGCCTAGGGGGGTCGGGGGAATGGAACGGCCATGACTTTGAAACAACGTCTCGATCAACGTCAGGTCCAGAAGCTGATCCTTGCCCCCGCCCTGCAGCAGGCGATCAAGCTTCTTCCCCTCACCAACCTGGAATTGATCGAGGTCATCGACGAGGAATTGTCGGCTAATCCGCTCCTAGAGCTTGAAGAGGAGAGCCCCGAGGTCAAGAGCGTTGAGGAACCGCCGCCGGACGCGCCCGGCGATGAAGCTGCCGCGCTTGCCGAAGACCGGGAATTCGAATCCTATTTTCAGGAATACATCGACGACGGATTCCGGGCCGCTCCATCCGAACGGCCGGAGGCCCCCAACATCGAAAATACGGTCTCGCAGAGCGCCTCGCTCTGGGACCACCTGAACTGGCAGGCCAACCTGACGTTTTTCGACCCTCTCGACCGGGAGATCGCGGAACGGATCATCGGCAACATCAACGACGACGGCTATTTGACGTCGTCCCTGGATGAGATCGGTCTCAGCGTCGGCGCCCCGATCGAGCGTGTCCGCGACGTCCAGGGCAAGATCATCCTGTTCGACCCCGTGGGCTGCGGCAGCCAGGATTTGAAGGAATGCCTGCTCGCCCAAATGGACAATCTTCAAATCAAGGACGAGGCCGCGAGGGCGATCATTTCCGGTCATCTCTCCCTGCTGGAGAAGTCCGATTTCACCCAGATCTCCAAACTTCTCGGGCTTCCCCTGGTCGAAATCAAATACCATCTCGAGATCATCAAGCGGCTGGACCCGGCGCCCGGCCGCAAATACAGCGAGGACCGGACGAACTTCGTCGTCCCGGACATCACGGTTTACAAGGAGGGCCCGGAGGTCAAGGTCGCCCTCAGCGACGAAGGCCTTCCCCGTCTTCGCATCAACGCCTATTACCGCCGGCTCCTGGCCCGCGCCTACCAGGAAAACCCGGAGGCGTACCGGTATCTCAAGGACAAGATGAAAAAGGCCCTCTGGTTTCTGCGGAGCCTGGATCAGCGCAACCAGACGATTTACAAGGTTGCCCGGGCGATCGTTGAAAGGCAGAAGGATTTCTTCGAGAGAGGCCTGGAGGCCCTCCGGCCGTTGACGCTCATGGAGATCGCCCAGGAGATCGGCGTCCATGAATCCACGGTCGGCCGCGTCGTTGCCAACAAATATATGATCACGCCGCGCGGCACGTATTCGCTGAAATACTTTTTCCACAAATCGCTCCACGGCGGATTCGGAGAGGAAATTTCCTCGCTCCGGGTCAAGGACCGGCTCCGCCGCCTTGTCGAGGCCGAGGATAAGGCCCATCCCCTGAGCGACATGGAAATCGAGGAAATCCTAACGAGGGAAAATTTCCCCATCGCCCGCCGGACCGTGGCCAAATACCGCCAGCAGCTGGACATTCTTCCCTCGCATATCCGCAAGAGAAAATTCCTGATGGAGGAGTCCCGATGAACGTCCACTTTACAGCCCGCCACGTGACGCTTCCCCCCGACCTCAAGGCGTACGCGGAGAAACGTCTGGCCGGGCTGGCCCGGTTTTTAGACCTTTCCACCGAAGTGGACGTCATCCTGTCGGCCGAGAAAAACCGGCAACGGGCCGAGATCCAGGTCCGCGGGAAACGCGGCCGGGCCCTCATCGCCGCAGACGGGCACAACCTGGCCGCGGTGATGAACGAAGCCTTCGACGTTCTTGAAAAAAAATTGAAAAAAGAGCGCGAAAAATTCCGGGAGAAAAAAAGGCGCGAGGGACGCGAATCCGGAGCGCCGGGCCCCGCCGAGGAGCCTTCCGATCTTCCGCCGCGCGTCGTCCGGGTCGATTATTATACGGGAAAACCCCTGTCCATCGGAGACGCGCTCGTGGAATTCAACCTTCGCAAAAGGGAAGTCCTGATGTTCCGCCCGGAAGAGGAGGAGGACCGGTGGGCGGTCCTCTTCCGCCGGAAAAACGGAAGCTTCGGACTGGTCCGGCCGGAATGAACGCCGCGCCGCGTCTTCGGCCTCCGCGGACGACGCGTCGGGTTTCTGCGTATGCCCGTCCGGCTGCTCCGGCCGTCGTCTCGGGGGGACTTCTCCGGATGTTCGGCCTGGGCGTACTGATCGTCGGGGACAGCGGCGTGGGAAAAAGCGAAAGCGCGATTGAACTCATCGCCCGGGGCCACCGGTTCATCTCGGACGACGTTGTCGAAGTCCGCCGGTCCACCGGCGGACGGATCATCGGCCGGGCGCCGAGGCTGAGCCGCTATTTTATGGAACTTCGCGGGCTGGGTATCATCAACGTCCGGTATATTTTCGGCTCGAAATCGATTCTCCGGGAATCGTCGATCGATCTGGTCATCCGCCTGAAAAAATGGATCCGGAAAAAGGAATACGACCGGTTGGGCCTGCGCTTTCCCGAAGACCACATCATCCTCGGAACCCGCATCCCCCAACTCAACATCCCCGTCGCTCCGGGGCGGAACATTGCCACCCTGATCGAGGTGGCCTGCGTGTCTCATCTCCTGCTCAAGCGCGGCCGCCGGGCTCCGGAACAGCTGATCCGGCGTCTGGACCGGGTTCTGGCCCTGGGAGAAGGTCGAAAGTCATGACCCGACATCCCGGCCGTTTCCTGATCATCACCGGCCTCTCCGGTTCGGGAAAAACAGTCGCCAGCCGGTTCTTGGAGGACCTGGGATTCTTCTGCGTCGACAACCTACCGGCCAAGCTTATTCCTTCGTTCGTCGACCTTCGACGGCGGAAGACGGATGTCCTGGACCGGGTGGCCCTCGTCATGGATATGCGCGAATCCGGATTTTTGACCGATTTTCCCAAGGAGTGGACGGGCATTCGGAAAAATTCGGGCGCCCGGCTTCTCTTTTTTGACGCCTCCGACGAGACGATCGTCCATCGCTTCAGCGAAAGCCGGCGCCCGCATCCCCTGGCCCGCGGGCGGTCCGTCCTGGACGCCGTCCGGCTGGAACGCAAACGCCTCGCCTCCATCATTGAACTGGCCGACGAGGTCATCAACACCTCGTCGATGACCAGCGCCCATCTCCGTGACGTCCTGGCCAGGCGGTTTCTCGGGACCGATCAGCGGCCGTTTCACATCCGGATCATAAGTTTCGGCTACAAGCACGGCATCCCCCTGGACGCCGACCTGGTGTTTGACGCGCGGTTCCTCCCCAATCCGTTCTATGAGGACGACCTCCGCGAGAAACCGGGCACGCATCCCCGGGTGCGGGACTTCGTCCTGCGGCGGTCCGAGACCAAAGCGTTTTTAGCCGAACTCTCCCGGTTCATGAATTTTCTCCTCCCGCGGTTCGAGGCGGAAGGCAAGAGCCAGCTTGTCGTCGGCGTCGGCTGCACCGGAGGACGCCATCGTTCCGTCGTCGTCGCCGCCGCCCTCGGGGATGTCCTTCGCGGCCGTAAATATGATATAAAAGTTTTCCATCGGGACATATCCAAATGATCGGCGGCCTTATCGTCATGCACGGGAAGCTGGGGGAGGAACTCCTCAACGTCTTGACGATCATTCTCGGGGAGACGGCGAACATCGAGGCGATTTCCATCGGCTGGTACGACGATATCGAGGAATCCAAGAAAAAAATCGCGGCCAGCCTCAAACGCGTCGATCAGAAGAACGGCGTGGTCATTTTCACGGACATGTTCGGAGGAACCCCATCCAATCTCAGCTTCACTTTTCAGAAGGACGGGTGCGTCGAAATCATCACCGGGGCCAATCTGCCGATGTTGATCAAGTTCATCTCCCTCCAACGCGGAACCTTGTTGCGCGACGTGGCCAAGAGGGTGGTCGAACAGGGTCGGAAGAACATCCACCTGGCCAGCGCCATCCTGGAGGGGAAAAAGTCCTGAAATGATCGAACACGTCGTCCGGATTAAAAACCGCCTCGGTCTTCACGCCCGAGCGGCGGTCAAGTTTGTTAACTTGGCCAACCGGTTCACGGCCGACGTCCAGATCGAAAAGGACGGGAGCGATGTGGACGGCAAGAGCATTCTCGGCATCCTGACGCTGGCCGCGACCCAGGGAACGGAGATCACCCTGCGCTTGAACGGGAACGACGAAGCGGCGGCCCTTCGGGCCATCGTCGAGCTGATCGACGGCCGGTTCGGCGAGAAAGAATAGACGGGGAACCGCATATGGATTATCTTCGCCTGCGCGGCATCGGAGTCTCGCCGGGGATCGCCCTGGGCAGAGTGGTTCTGGCCGACCGGGTTCTTTTCACGACGAAAAAAGACTATATCCCCCCTGACCGCGTGCCCGAGGAGATCGAGCGTCTGGGCGCGGCCCTCCGGCGGACGCGCGAGGAAATCACGATCATCAAGGATCAGGTCCGGGCGATGGTCGGCGAGGAGCACGCCTTCATTTTCGACGCCCACCTGTTGATTCTCGAAGATCCGTCGCTCACCGCCGGGCTCGAACGTCTGATCCGGGTGGAGAATGTCCGGACGGAATCGGCGCTATCCGAGGTCCACGAGCATTATCGGCGCCTGTTCGCGACGATCGCCGACGATTACATCAAGCAGCGGCAGGCGGACGTGACCGACGTTCTGACCCGCATCCATCACAACCTGGACGCGGGCGGGAGTACGGCCGTCCCCGAGGACCTCCGGGGGAAAATCCTCGTCGCTCATGACCTTCTCCCCTCGGAAGCGGCCCTGCGCCTCAGCCAGGGCGGCGTTCTGGCCGTGGCCTTGGACATGGGAGGCCCGACCTCCCATGCCGCCATCCTGGCCCGTTCCCTGGATATTCCGACGGTCGTCGGCCTTCACGATATCACCCAGCGGGTGACCGCCAGCGACGAGTTGATCGTCGACGGGACGGACGGCGAGGTCATCATCAATCCGCCGTTGATGGTCCGGAAAGAGTTCCAAAGCAAGAAAGTCAAGTACGAGGCCTACCGGAAGGACCTCCGCCGGGTCGCGACCTGGGCCTCGGTCACCCTTGACGGGGTGCGGTTCGCGCCGATGGCCAACATCGAGCTTCCCGAGGAAATCGGCCACGCCCTGTCATACGGCGCCGAGGGTGTGGGGCTCTTCCGCTCCGAATTCATCTATCTGCAGCGTTCGACTCTGCCCACGGAGGAAGAGCATTTCGAAATTTACAGCCGCCTCGCCCGGGAAGTTTTCCCGCGGCCGGTTTATATCCGGACGATCGACATCGGCGGCGAAAAAGCCCTGCCCCAGTTGAAGATCGAAGCCGAGCCGAACCCGGCCCTGGGCTTGCGGGCGATCCGGTTCTCGCTCCGGAACCGCGAATTGTTCCGGATTCAAATCCGGGCGATCCTGCGGGCTTCCGTCCGGAGGAACATCCGGATCATCATCCCGATGATCACGGAAATGGAGGAGATCGGCGAGATCCGGGTCCTGTTTCGCGAAGCCCGCGAGGAGCTCACGTCCCAGGGCCATCCGTTCGACCCCGGCGTTCCCCTCGGCATCATGATCGAAGTCCCTGCGGCGGCCGCCATCGCCGACCTGCTGGCCCGGGAAGTGGATTTCTTCAGCATCGGGACAAACGACCTGCTCCAGTATTATCTCGCTGTGGACCGGTCCAACGAATACGTCTCCTACCTCTACAAGCCCCTGCACCCCGCGGCCTTGCGGCTCCTGAAACACGTCATCGGCTCGGCCATCCGCCAGGGCAAGGATGTCGCCCTCTGCGGCGAAATGGCCGCCGACCCGCTCCTGGCCATCGTCCTGCTCGGGCTCGGCTTGCGGACATTCAGCATGAACCCGATTTTCATTCCGCGGGTTAAGAAAGCCCTCCGCGCGGTCGAGGTCCGGACCGTCCGCCAGGTGGTCCAACAGGCGATGAAGCTTCGCTCGGCCCAGGAGGTCGAGGAATTCATCATCGAAAAGCTCCTGTTGAAGTACCCCGATGCGTTCCTGATGACGGGTCCGTCCTTCTGATGGGTCCGCTTCGGAATATTCGGGCGGCGCGAACCGCCGCCCCACACGGAGGAGGAGATTCATGGAATTCAGCCGCATTCTGGTCGGGCTCGCCGTCGTTCTTTGGTCGCTCGTCGTCGGATTGTCGATCGTCGCCTTCGGCCAAATTCTTCTGGCGATCCGGGAAATCGCCCTGAACACGCGAAGAGAAGAGGCCAAGCATCACCACGGGCATTATTCGATCCTGCTCGTCATGGCGAAGATCAACAACATCCTGGGGTGGATCATCGTGGCCGCAGGGGTGCTGGCCGGCCTTTACGTCGTGATCTTCGGCGTGCCGGCTTTCACCGGGCTCACCGCGCCGGTCGTCGATACCGGCTATTTGCGCCCGTAAACGTCTTCGTAGCGGACGATGTCCGATTCGTCGGAGTCGCCCAGCCAGATCTCCATGATCCGGGCGGGCCCGGGCCCCACTCCGCGAACGCGGTGCCGCGCTTCCCGCGGGATGTAAATTTCCTCGTCGGGCGCGGGCTTCCAGACCCGCTCGCCCACCGTCACTTCGAGTCCTTCGTCCAGGGCCACCCAGAACTCCGCCCTCCGGACGTGGGACTGGAGCGACAGCGTGCCTCCGGGGTTGACCGTGATGATCTTGATGCTCCCGGCCCGTTCGTGCGGGAAGGCCCGGAATTTGCCCCAAGGGCGGCGATCCTCGATGATCCTGGCGCGGAAGCCCCGCTCGTCCTCAGAAGGGGACATCGTCCTCACCGATGGGGCCCGGCGCTTCATCGTCGGCCGGAAAATCGGCTGGAGCGGCGTCATGTCCCGAATCACGGTAGGGCGCGTCGATCTCATTTCCCCGGGGAGGCTGGGCTTCCCGGGGGCCCAACAGAACGATATTGAAGGCTTCAATCTCGGTCGTTTTCCTCTTGTTGCCGTCCCGGTCCTGCCAGCTCCGGGTGCGGATTTTCCCCTCGACGAGAATCTGTTTGCCGACTTCCAGGAAGCGATCGCAGAATTCGGCCAATTTCGCCCAGGCGATAATGGAATGCCACTCGGTCTTTTCCGTCTGTTGATTCGTCTTGGTGTTAAACCACCGTTCATTGGTCGCCATGGTGAAACGGGCGACGGACCGGTCGCTCTGGGGGAGATGCCGGATTTCCGGACGCTGGCCGATCCGGCCGATCAAAATGACCTTGTTCAAGCTGTTGACGTCTCTCATGGGGTTTCCTGCAATTCCTTGATTTTTTGCTGGGCCTGTTTGGCTTCCTCTTCAAGGGGATATTTCGAAAGGAGCAGACGGAGGACAGCGAGGGCCTCGGTTTTCTTTTTCATTTCGGCCAAAGCAAATCCCTTTTTCAGATAGGCCGCGGCGATTTTGTCGCTGATCGGGTACGTCAGGATTAGGTCGTCGAAGGTCTCAACGGCCGCCGGGTATTTTTTCTGGCTGAACCGGCATTCGCCGATCATGTAAAGGGCGTTATCGGCCAGCGGGCTGGCTCCGAACTGTTCCCGGTACAGGCTGAATCCGTCCACGGCCAGATCCAGGTTTCCCTTACTGAAATCGGCCATCGCGGCCTGGTATGTTTCCTGGGCGGACAGGCCCGACGGGGGAACGGACTTGGCGGCCGGTTCGGGCTCCGTCTTTTTCGTCGGAACGGGTTTTTCGCCCGGCTTGGTTTTTCCGACGGGTTCCGGGATCGACGGGGCGGCCGCGGGATCCACCGGCGGCGTCTTCAGGGATTGGAGGTCCTCGGCGAGTTGGAGGAGCCGGTTTTCAATTTGATTCAGCTGTTCCTGGACGCTCCGGATTTGACCGGGGACATTCCCCCACCCTTCCTGGTTGCGGGCCTGGAATGTTCGGAAATCCTTGAATTGGGCCGCGAGGTCGCGGACAATGTCGCCGATCGCCTTCAGGTCGGCGGCGGACTGGTCGATCTTTTTTTCGATCCGTTGCGTCTGGATTTTGAGGAGCTGAACGTCCTCATACATCAACTCGTAGGCCTTCTTGCTGCGGTCCTGGGCCGGCCCCGGCAGGGACAAGCCCGCCATCAGCAAGACGACGGGCCAAGGACGCATGTTCAACGCTATTTTTCGATGACGAGAAACTGGGCCCGGCGGTTGTTGGCCCAGGCCGTTTCGTCTTGAGCCATGTCGAGCGGCTGGCTTTTCCCGTAGGAGATGATTCTCATCCGCTCGGCCGGGATCCCGAGAGAAAGAAGATAATCCATGGCGCTTTTGGCCCGCTTTTCTCCGAGGGCCAGGTTGTATTCTTCGGTGCCGCGCTCGTCGCAGTGGCCTTCAATCAGAATTTTCGCCGTCGCGAATTTTTTGAGCCAAACGGCGTTGCCTTCGAGAATTGACTTCGCGTCGTTGCGGACATAGAACTTGTCGTAGTCGAACCGGATCATTTTAAGGGCGCGCTCTTTGTTGATTTCATCCAGCGTTTTTTTCAGGAAAAGCTGCTCTTCCGAAAGCGTCGCCGGTTCCGTCGGGACGGCTTCCTTCACCTGCTCCACGACCGGTTGTTCCTTGGCCTGCGGGGGAGGCGGAGGGGTCGGTTTCGTTTTCGCCTTGCAGGAAACGCCGAGCGAAACGGCAAGGAGACAAACGAGGGCCAGGACGATGACTTTTTTCATAGGTTCTCCTTTTTCATCGCGATCGAAGAGGGCACGACGAAATCGTCCCCCGTCGCCCTTCTATATACATTGAATAAGACGGAGTGTCAATGCGGCCTGTCTCACTTTTTCCCGACGACCGGGGACGTTTTCCCCGGAATTCCCGACGCGGGCCGATCGGCCGGGTCGGGGGTTCGCCACCCGGCTCGGGCAAGGGTCAATTCGACCAGTCGGCGAGCTTGTTCTCCCCCTGGGAAGTCAACTTGCGGAGATTGCGGCCGTCGACGTCGATGGCGTGGATTTGGCTCGTCCCGCTGACGTTGGAGGTGAAGAGAATGTGCCGGCCGTCGGGAGACCAGGCGGGCGATTCGTTCCGGGCATAGATTTCGGTCAGCTTGGAAATCTGGCCGGACCGGATGTTGTACAGATAGAGATCGAAGACATTGTCCACGCGGGCGACGTAGACGATTTTGTCCCCGTTCGGCGACCAGGCCGGGGCGTCGTGATGATTGGCCCCGAAGGAAATCCGGCGCGTATTTCCCCCTTCGGCGTCCATGATGTAAATCTGGGTCGTTCCCCCGCGGTCCGAGGTGAAGACGATTTCCCGTCCGCTGGGGGACCAGGAGGGCGCGATGTCCACTCCGGGATTGAAGGTCAGCTGCTTGATCCGGCCGACGCGGGTCGGGTTTGCCTCGATGTCGGCGACGAAGATCTCGTGGTTTCCGCTCAGGGACGAGGAAAAAGCCAGCTTTTTCCCGTCGGGTGACCAGGCCGGAGTGTAATTCTGGCCTTTCAGGGAAACCGGCGTGCGGGCGCGGGCTCTCTCGAAGACGTCGAGAATGTAAACTCCGACGGCCAGGTTCTGCCAGGAACTGTAAGCCAGCCGCTTGCCCCCGGGATCCCAGGCGGGGTGGGAGTCGTTGACCTGGTTGTAGATCAGGCGGGTCTGATTGGCCCCGTCGTAATCCATGAGGTAGAGTTCCTCGTTTTTATCCCGGTTGCTGACGAAGGCGATTTTGGACGTGAAAATCGGTTTTTCCCCATAGGCCCTCATGATCTCGTCGGCTGTCGCGTGGGCCAGGTAGCGGATGTTTTTATCCCTGTATTGAAAGCGCCGGGGCGCGATGATCGGACGCTTAGATTTAATGTCGTAGAGGACCCAGTCGAAGACGAACCCGCCGGCCGGGTCGTCTTCGACCCGGGCGGCGAGCAGGACGTTGGCCTGGATGGATTCCCACTCCTTGAAATCGGGGCTGTTCGGGTCGCTCAGGGGACGGATGTATTCGTAATAAGACTTCGGGAGAAGCTCGAAGATCCGGGTATATTTGATGTCGGCCTCGAGGACCGCATAGATTTCCGCGGCCGCGGTTTTCGCCGCCGGGGAGGAGATGAACGGCGGCAGGGCGAAGGAAACCGCCGGCATTCCCTCGGTGATCCGCATGTTGAAATCCTGCTGGGCGGCGGCCCAGCCGACCGCGAGCAGAAAAACGACGATCCGAACAAAGACGCGTTTTTTCATCGGGTATGCTCGAAGAGGAGGTTGATCCCCAGGAATTCCCCTTCATAGTCGCCGGGAAGGGGGGGGAAATTGGCGGCGTTGGCGACCGCCCGGACGGCGACCAAATCGAAGGCCCGGAGGCCGCTCGACTGTTTGATTTCGATCGTGGAAATCGAACCGTTGCGGTAAATCCGGAAATAGATGAGGGTTTGGAGGACGCTGTCGGGACCGGGATCGAGGCTCCCGGGAAACCAGTTGACCGTGATTTCATCCCGGACGCGCAGGAGATAATAAGCGTAGGGAAATTCGGTAAGACCGTCGCCGAATCCCTCCCCGATCCCTCCCCCGCCGCCGGACCCGGCTCCGCCGGGACCGATGGTCAGGCCGGAACCGCCTTCCCCGACGCCGGCCCTTCCCTCGGTCCCCGCCTTGCCCCCCGGCCCGGGCCTGGAAATGGTCGCTTTTTTTTCCGGAGCCGGTTTGCGCTTCGCTTTATCGTCGACGGGATAACGGAGCTTCGATTCGTTTTTGGGGATGACTTTTTCCGGGACGGTCAGGTCGCGGAGCGAGTCCTGCTTGGCTGCGGTCGTCCCCGGTTCGGTCTTTTCCCCGCCTCCGGCCGGTCGCCCGCCTCCGCCGCCTCCGATCATCCCCATCGAAATGTAGTGGATGACGCCCCGGGGCGACGCTTTTTGGGGAAGGGCGGGATTGAGGATGATGAAGGCGAAAAGGATCACATGCCCGGCGGACGAGACGATCATCGCCTGCTTGAAGGCCTTGTCGCTCCACCGGGCGCCCGCGGTCATTTGCGGCCGGCTTTCCTCTCCTCCGGCTTGGTCATGAGGCCGACGACCTCAACCCCCGTTTTCTTGACGATATCCAGGACGTCCATGACGAAACCGAAGGGAAGATTCTTGTCTGCCCGGAGGTAGACGACTTTTTTGTTTTTTCCGTAGAAAGCGTTTTGAAGCTGGCGCTCGAGGAGGTTGATGTTGATGATCGAGTCCCCGACGTAGATGGACTGGTCGGATTTCAGCGTGACCGACAGGCCTTCCTCGGCCGGCGCGGTGTCGGTTTCGGCTGTCGGGAGGTTGACCCCGATGCCGCTCTGCATCATCGGGGCGGTGACCATGAAGATGATGAGAAGCACGAGCATGACGTCGACGAACGGCGTGACGTTGATTTCGGAAAGGGCCGTTCCGACGTCGCGTTTGGCCCGGACGGTGGGCAGCTTAGGGAGTACCATAGAGGCGTTCCGCGATGCTCAGAAGTTCGAGGGAAAAATCCTCCATGTCGGTGATCTGGTCCTTGAGTTGATGGAGGAACATGTTGTAGGCCATGACCGCCGGAATGGCGGCGAACAGCCCGATCGCCGTGGCGATCAGGGCCTCGGCAATCCCCGGAGCCACGGAGACCAGGCTCGTGGACCCGGTGACGCCGATCCCGATAAAGGTGTCCATGATGCCCCAGACCGTGCCGAACAGGCCGATGAAGGGCGAGACACTTCCGGTCGTGGCTAGAAAACCCATCATCTTTTCCATGCGGGCCACTTCGGCGTTGGAGGCCTTCGTCAGGGCCCGGCCGAGGTTTTCCAGGCGCGAGCCGCCGTTGGCCTCGGGCGCGGCTTGTTGCTGCTTGGCCAGGTAGGCCATTTCCTTGTAGCCGGCCAAAAACAGGGCTGCCGCCGGACCGCCCGGGTAGGATTTCGCCGCCTCGTTGACCTCGGTCAGGCTCCGGCTTTTTTTAAAGACTTCCAGGAATTTTTTGGATTTGGCCGAGGCCGTCCGGAAGGTTTTCCGTTTGAAAATAATGATCGTCCAGGAAAAAACGGAGAAAAACAACAGGATGAGGATGATGGCCTGGACGACAATCGACGCTTCGGTAATAAGTTTGAAAATGTTCATGGGCGCTCCGGTTCAGGATAGCACAGGGTCGGAGCCGATTCAATTTCGGCCCGGGCCGGGATCGATTTTTTTGGCGACGGTGACCAGGTCCAGAGACTGCCGCGGGAAGACGAATCCCACCCGGTAGAGAATCTTCATGAGGGCCAGGTTCTTCCGCGTGTTCCCCTCCCTCTGGAGATGATCTTCGAACCACCAGCGGTTGGAACGGGTCCAGAGTTCGAGATAGATGCCTCTTTTTCTGACCGGTTTGAATCCGGCCCCGGGAAGCATATCCCGGTTCAGTTCGTCGAAGCCGAATTCGCGGAGGTGGTCCGGGCTGTATGGCCAGTTTTCCCGGTTGAGCCGGTTTGTCCGTCGTTGGCGGTTTGGCGTCGTCAGGATCAGAACTCCGCCCGGCTTGAGGACGCGGTTCCATTCCCGGAGGGCTTCCTCCGGCCGCGGGAGATGTTCGAGGATTTCTCCGGCGAAGAGTCCGTCGAAGCTTTCAGGTTTGAACGGCGGAGCGGCGGCGTCGAAGGCCGTCCAGTGGATATCGGGACGTTCCCCGGCCCTTTCAGCGACCTGGGCGTGGATGAGGTCACCGGCGACGATCTGGAATTTCCAGGTCTTCCCGATCTTGGTGAAGAGGCAGAGCCCGCAGCCCACGTCGAGGACCCGGCCGCGGAAAAAGCGGCCGAAATACCTCTTCAGGATGCGGAGCTTGTAGTGGTAGAGCCGGTCGAGAAAGGGCGCCTCCGGACGGTAACCTTCGGCCGCGAACTGGCGGGCATAGAAGGCCCGGAGGATTTCCGGATCCTGGACCTTGAGAACAAACCGCTTGAGGAGCAGGATCCTGTCGTCCTTCGACCAGAAGACGAACTTGCCGTCGAGAAGCGGCGCCAACCGGTAATCCGGGTTGACCCAACGATGCTCCGGGACGATCTCCCGGCCTCCGATGAACGCCCGGACGGAGGATTCGCCGATGGAGGAGAAATCGAACCGGAGCCGCATCTCGTGTCCGCCTTTTCCGAGACGGAAATGCCAGAAACCGAGATGCGTGTCGGGGTGGACCTGAGGCTGGAACGAGTAGATGTCGATGGAGAGGACGGGCGGGTCATCATCCGGCACGACGACCCGGACGCCCGATTCGGCCTTCCGCCCCTCGAGGAGAATTTCCCGGTCGTGCGGCTCAATCGCGAGAAGGGGACCGGTCATCGATCGTCCTTAGGCCAGCATCCGGCCGAGGAGGGCCACGGCGACCTCTTTGGCCGATTCGCCGCTTTCGTAGACCGGGCCGACACAGGAAGGGCATCCGGATTTGCAGGGGCAGGCGGCGATCGTCTTCAGGCAATAGTCGAGGAGCTTCTTGTCGAGGTCGAAAAGCGACGGGCTCAGGCCGATGCCGCCGGGGTAATTGTCATAGAGGAAGATGTTGGGCTCGAAGTCTGGCTCCAGGGAGTCAAAGCCCGGCCCCTGCTGGACTTTGGCCAGGACGTCCTTGGGCGGGATCGATTCGCCCGTCGAATTGTCCCCGATCGAAACGCCCAGGTCGTGGATGTCGCACATGAGGAAGAGAGGGGCGACGTTGTGGAGGATGTAGGATAGACCGTAGAGGCCGTTGATTTTCTCCTCGGGGTCGTAGGACAGGGAAGCCAGGAGGTCGCCCGGGATCGTCGCCCACCAGGCCGTCGTGCCCATCTCGTTCTGGGGGAGGCTCAAGTCGCCCGCCCCGACGTTTTCCTGGGTATGGAACTTGATTTTCTTGAATCCGACGACCTGGGTCGCGACCTGAACGTCGCCGTGGTGGACGTCGAAACGGTCGAGGTGCTTTTTTTCGAACTTGCCCAGGATTTTAATTTTGGTGTAGTCGATGGCGTCGGTATAGTAGTCGATGTCGGTTTTCTTGACGTAGGCCTTGCGCTCGGCGAAATCCAGCTTCTCGACGTAGTACTGCTCGCCCTCGCAGATGTAGATGGCCTTCTCGTGGAGGGTCGTCAGGGCGGCCGTGAAATCGACTTCGGCGATGACCCGGGTCTTGTCGGTCTGGTCGACGACGACGAAGTTGTCCGAGGAGATCGACCGCAGGCTGACGCCGTCGGCCGGGTAGGCGTCCGAGGTCCAGTACCACTTGTCCTTGGAATGGTGGAGAAATTTCTCCTCCTCGAGATACTTGAGAATCTCGCCGATCTCGGTCCGGCCGAACTTCTCCCCGTCTTGGAACGGGAGCTCGAAGGCGGCGCATTCGAGGTGGTTGATGAGGATGGTCAGGTTGTCGGGATTGATCAGGGCCCGTTCGACGGATTTCCCGAAGAAATAGTCCGGGTTGTGGATGATGAACTGGTCGAGCGGGGCGCTGGAGGCGACGAGCACCGCCGCCGACGCGCCGGTCTTGCGGCCGGCCCGGCCGATCCGCTGCCAGGTTGAGGCGATCGTCCCGGGGTAGGAGGCCAGCACCGCCACGTCGAGAGTGCCGATGTCGATTCCGAGCTCGAGGGCGTTGGTCGAGACGACGCCCAGGATCTTCCCGTCCCGGAGACC